>JBBWZU010000519.1:0-5850 GCA_039649225.1 Hyphomicrobiales bacterium
ATGCCCGGCACAAGGCCGGGCATGACGGAGTTATTTTGAACATCCTGCGGTCTACACCACCAACGGCATCAGTCCCCCATCCATCGTCAAGGACGCACCCGTGACGTAGGACGATCGTGCGCTCGCCAAAAACAAGGCCGCGTCGGCGATTTCTTCCGGTGACGCATAGCGGCCAAGCGGGATCCGTTGTTCGTTCTGGCGCAAAAGCTCCTCCGGAGGCTTGCCGGTCAGCCGCGATTCAGCGTCGAGCGACATCTGCACGCGCCCGGTCATCGTTGCACCCGGATTGATGACGTTGAGGCGAATGCCGGACGCGCCCCATGCCGCCGCAAGTCCCGCGGATGCGAGCATCAGCGCGGCGTTCGCGGCGCCACCCGGAAGGTGAATCGGTGAAGCGAGCTTTCCGCCCGTGCCGATGATGTTGACAACGACTCCCGACTTGCGCGCGACCATTCGCGGCAACACGTAATCCATCGCGTTCATGTAGGTGAAGAACTTGGCGTCCATCGCGGTGCGCCATTTCTCCGGCGAAAGCTCCTGCGGCGTCACGCGCTTCGCCCCGCCGGCCGAATTGACCAAAATGGCAATCGGGCCGGCTTGGTTCTCAGCTTCATTCACCACACGTTCGGCCTCCGCGGCATCCGAAAGGTTGGCCGAGAGCGCCGCGACCATCACGCCTTCATCCGCCAAGGCGCGCTTGGCGGCATCGAGATTGTCCTTGCTGCGGGAAACAATGACGACCTTCGCGCCTTCGCGCGAAAATGCACGGGCACAGGCGAGGCCGATGCCCTTGCTGCCGCCGGTTATCAGCGTGACTTTGCCGTCGAGTTCGAGGTTCATGGACTCAGGCTTTCGTCGTGAGGTCTGCGACCGCGGTGCCGGCGTCGATCGCGTCGCATTTCGCGTTTTCCATTTCGGATTTCTTCAGTGCTTTATCCAAAACCTCGCGCGCCCTTGCGATCGGGATGAAGCAGACGCCGGTTTCGTCCGCGACGACGATGTCGCCGGGAGAGACCCTGACGCCCGCGATCTGAATGTCGCCATTGATCTCGACGGTTTGAATGCGCCACTTTCCGGTGACCGGCGTGACCTCGGTCGACCAGATCGGATAGTCGACCCGGCGGGAGTGGCCGATGTCGCGAATGCCGCCCGACACGATGGCGCCGGCTTCGCCTTGGCGCTTGCCGATTTGAGCCGAGATGCCGCCCATGTTCGATATGCCGGCGACACCGTCGAGCACAACGATATCTCCCGGGAGCGCCAAATTATGCGCTTCGAACTCGGCCATGCCGTTCACGTGCGCGCGCGCGGTCTCATAGACGTGCTCGCGCTGAAGGATATTCCGCACCGTGAGCGCGGGCCCGACGATGGCGGCGGCAGGCAGAGTTGGCTTCAGGACCGATGTCCCGATTGCGCCGGTTATTCCAAGCTCGTCCATGATGTCGGAGATCACGCTCGATGCGTCGCTGATGCGCCGGAACCCCGCGATGAGGTCCTGCGGCGGACGGGGGACACGCATCATGCGAATGCGGTCCGGGCTGATCTTCCCGGTGAGTTTTGGATACGTCGCGTCCGCTGAGCTGTCGTTCATGGCCTGACCCTCGATCGATTGGCGAGCCCGGTTGCGCCCCGCGCCCTTGTCCAGGCGTCACCGTGGCGCAGCCCTGCGCGACTGTCCAATTCGCAGTCGGATGGAGCCGTTATCATCGATATGAATAAGCCGGCACGCCGTCACTCAGCTTGCAAAAAACCGCTCACGACTGGGCCATTCGGACAGTTTCCGGTCCATCACCCACTGCGCAAGCGTGTCATGCCGGCCCATCCACACGCCCGGGAAGCCCCGGATATATTGCAGGATCCGATGCAATTGAGCCGCCATCAACGGCCGCCCACCGAAATGACAATGCAGCGTGATGTTGAGAAGCGACGTCGGCTCATTGGCATAGAGATAATCGAACGTGTCTTTGTAGGCGTCGAACCAGTCTCTCGGATTTCCGCGCAGCACACGATGGTCGGCAAAATCGGTATGCGGGAACGCCACCAGCGTCCCGGCCTTTGTGGCGACGCAGAAGGGGAGATCGATGGCGTTGTAGTCGCCATACCAAAGCAGGCCGGCGCGGGCGACCAGCTCTTCGGTATTCTCGGTCGGAGCAAGCACCGGGCTGAGCCAGCCTTTGGGCGGAACGCCGGTCAGCTTCTTGAACACCGTGACGCACTTGTCGATGATGGCCGCTTCCTCTTCGCGGTTGAGATAAGCCATCAGCGCGTCCTGCGTATAGGAATGCGCCGCGATCTCGTGTCCGCTCTTGAGCATTGCCGCAACGGCATCTTCGGCGATCTCCATCGAGTGGGCATTCGCCACGAAGGTCGACGGGACCCCGTGCTCATTCAGGATCTTCAACAGCCGCCAAACGCCATAGCGGCTTCCGTAGCGGCCCCAGGTCATTGCCGCACGGTCATGCGTGCCGGCTTTCAGCGACGTCGTCTGCACCGAGAACGGCGGTCCTTTGTCTCCCGACCAGTTTTCCATCAGGCACGTAACGACGACCGCAATCCGCGCGCCATCCGGCCAGCAGTATTGGCTCGCAGCCTGTTTCTTCTCGCTCATCCGGTCGATGTCCTTCGGCGTGCTGTCGGTTGGATCGTCGTATCGTTGCTGGAGCGCCGCGCATCGCGCAGGGGCAGGAGATTCATCATTCACATGAGTGATAACGCTTTAACGGATTTGAAATTGGACGCATACGATACAGTTGCCGCAAGATGCCTGCAACGCGCTGTCGCGGCGATCAAGCATGCGCAATACGCGACACGCACAAAGCACATAGGTGGTTACGATGCGTCGGCGGGACCTGCTTGGCCTAGGGACTTCACTGGCGGCTGCTTGTGCGTTTCGTTCAACCGCGACATCGGCGCAAGGCAAATATCCGTCGAACAACATTCGCCTGGTGGTCCCCTACCCGCCCGGCGGCGTGGTCGACGTTGTGGCGCGCCATTGGGCCGAGCACATCAAGCGTGCGCTCGGCACCGTGGTGGTCGAGAACCAGGCAGGCGGCGGCGGCATCATCGGGGCGAGCGCTGTCGTGCGCGCCAACCCCGACGGCTATACGCTGCTCTTTGGCGAAACCAGTTGCCTGATCATCTCGCCGTCGTTGCCGGCGCGGCCGCCCTACGATCCGGTGACAAGCTTTTCACCCGTCTCCATGATCGCCACCTCGTCGACCTCGATCGTCGTTCATCCTGGCGTTCCGGCCAAGAACCTCGAGGAGTTCATCAAGTACGCCAAGTCCAATGAAGAGAAGATCTCGTACGGCTCCGCCGGCACCGGCACCGTGACGCACCTTGCCGGCGAGTCCTTCAAGCAGCTGATCGGCGCAAAGGGCATTCTGCACGTTCCCTATCGCGGCGCAGGGCCGGCGCTCGTCGACGTGATGGCCGGCGTCATACCAATGACGACGCCGAACATCACCGGCCAGATTTTGGACCTTCATCGCTCCGGCAAGCTTCGCATTCTCGCCATCTGCGCGCCGGGCCGCCTCAAGGCCGCACCGGACATACCGGCCGCGAATGAAACTGTTCCAGATCTGGTCGTGCAGCTGACAGCCGGCGTCGTCGCGCCGGCCGGCACGCCCGAGCCCATCATCTCCCAGCTGGCCGAAGTGACGGCGCAGATCGTCAAGAACCCCGAGTTCGAGCAGGCGCTCGAAAGCGCCGGGCTTCAAGTGCGCGCCGATGCGAGCGCCGCCGGAGCAAAAGCCTTTCTGGTACAGGAACGCGAGCACCTGCTGCCGATCATCAAAGCTGCCGGGCTTCAGACGCCATAGAGTTTGCCAAGCGGGGCGCGTCTCAACGATGAGCTGAACATGGCTGCCTCTCGATGTCCGCGCCGACTCGCCGTTGCGCTCGGTGCATGACCTGGATCGGCCCGGACATGTGATCGGCATCAATACCGACGATAGCGTCGGCGTCTGGTTGCAGCAGCGCCTCATGGCGGCAACCGTCCGCGCCACGCCGGACTACAGCCTGCGGGACGTTGCGCAGTGGCTGCGCGAGGGCTCGGTGGTTGCATTCGCGGGCGGCTGGCAGCGCTTGGGCGCCGGCACGCGCGATAGTCCCGGCCTGCGGATGCTGGCGGACAATTTCTATGGCGTGCCACAAAGTATCGCGCTGCCGCTCGAGCGCACGGATCGCCTGGCGCTGATCAATGCGGCGCTCGGCGCGTTACGAGACGATGGCTTCCTGGCGGAGTCCATCGCGCGCAGCAATGTGGATGGGCTGACACTGGCTCCGCCGAGACGCCAGGCCGATAACGGCGCTCCATCTTGGCGCACTGACGCGGACGTCCTTCAGTCGTCTAGCGCTCCATGAAGGCCTTCTCGACCACGAACTGGCCCGGCTCGCCGTGGTTGCCCTCGACGAAACCTTTGTGGCGCAGCAGCACGCGGTCATGCACGGCCTCGAGCGGCGCGAGGCCCGCGTCGCGCCAATGATCGGAGCTGGCACGGGCGTATCTGACCTGAGCGACCGCCTCCGCCGGGCCTCCGCGCAGATCATGCGCGAAGACCGCAGTTGACAAAGGCTGCGGACACAATACTGTTTGTACACAAATGACTTCACATCCCGGGACGATGTCTGCGTTCGCCAGGGATTGGCATCAAATGTGCAAACTGCCGGGTGTCGCGAGGGCTTGTTGATGCTGGACCGCTACATGGTGGGTCGCCTGATCGACCTCTGGCTCGCCGAGGACATCGGCGCCTGCGACCTGACCTGCCAGGTCATGATCGACCCGGATGCCAAAGGCGCATTCCGGATGAACGCACGTGAGCCGATGACGGTGGCCGGCATCGAGGTCGGCGCCATGGTCTTTCGGCACTACGATCCGACCCTCAAGATCGAAGTGTCGGTCAAGGACGGCGAGCGCGTCGCTCCGGGCACCGAGCTGCTCCGGGTTTCCGGCGCCGCCCGCAGCGTGCTGACCGGCGAGCGCACCGCGCTCAACATCGTGCAGCACCTCTCGGGGATCGCCACCGAGACCGCGAAATACGTCAAGGAAATCGCCGGCACGCGCGCCAGACTGATCGATACCCGCAAAACCACGCCCGGCCTGCGCATGCTGGAGAAGCATGCCGTGGTGTGCGGCGGCGGCGCCAATCATCGGCTCGGGCTCGACGGCGGCGTCATGATCAAGGACAATCATATCGCCATCGCCGGCAGCATCACCGCCGCGATGGCGCGTGCGCGCGCCGGCGTGCCGGCGCTCACCAAGATCGAAGTCGAATGCGACCGGCTTGACCAGGTGCGTGAGGCCCTTGCGGCCAAGGCCGACGTGATCATGGTCGACAACATGGCGCTCGCGGACATGCAAGAGGCAGTGAAGATCGTCGATGGTCGCATCCCGATCGAGGCGTCAGGTGGCGTGCGGCTCAACACCATTCGCGCCATCGCCGAGACCGGCGTCGATTTCATCTCGACCAGCCGGATCACGCAGGCGTCACAGGCGGTCGACATCGGTCTCGACGACGCCGCGTGAGTCCGCGGCTATGCATGCGGGCACGTTCTTCCTGATCGTCGGCGCGAGCGGGGTCGGCAAGGACACGCTGCTCGCCGGTGCCCGCGCGGCGCTCGCCGCCGATGAACGCTTCGTGTTCGCCCGCCGCACCATTACCCGGCCGGCAGACGCGGGCGGCGAGGACCACCTCTTCCTGGCCCCCGAGGCGTTTGCTCGTACCCGCGAGGCCGGGGGCTTTCTCAGCTATTGGTCGGCGCATGGTCTCGACTATGGCCTTTCGGTCGCGCTCGCCGATCTTCTGGCGCAGGGGCAGCACGTGGTCGCCAACGGCTCGCGCGCCGCCG
>JBBWZU010000547.1:0-10161 GCA_039649225.1 Hyphomicrobiales bacterium
ATGTCGAGCATGCCGAAGGCGATCGAAATGCCGACCGTCACGGCGACGTAAAAGCCGCCGAGCAGCACGCCCGCGATGACGGCGTTGATCAGGAGTTCGAGAGGAAAATCCATGCGTGCCCTCAGCCGGACAGGTGGCGATCCGAAGACGTCACGCCTGACATTGAAGTCGCAGTTCTGCGGTCAGAGGCGATAGGCCCCGCGCAGCCGCGCACACGTTCCGTCCGGTCTCAGGCATCGCTTCCCCCAGGTTAGCTGCAGCTTTGTTCTTGGTTTCCTTTGTAGCATGGGTTTTTCGCCATGCCAGTCCGCAATTCAGCCCACGGGACGGTGCTGATGGCGGCTTTGTGATGAAAATAAACGCAGCCTCTGGTGTTAGATCACTACGCGGCGCTTGTGCCGCGGTCGAGGAGAGCGTCATGAGACAAGGATTTTCGCGGGTCGCGCTTGGCGCACTCGCCGCAGGGGTGATTTGCGGGGCAATGGCGAGCGCTATCGCGCAGCCGGGCACCGTGCGCGTGCGCGGCACCATCGAGAAGGTCGACGGCGGCACGCTGACCGTGAAAACCCGCGAGGGCGACACCGTGACGGTAAAGGTGTCGGAAAACGTCGGCGTTGCCGGGGTGGTCAAACGCGCCCTCGCCGACATCAAGCCGAACGATTTCGTCGGGATCGCCGCGATGCCGCAGGCCGGCAAGCCCTCGCGCGCGCTCGAGGTGCTGATCTTCCCCGAGGCGATGCGCGGGGCCGGCGAGGGGCATCGCGGCTGGGATCTGATGCCGGAAAGCACCATGACCAACGCGGCCGTCGCCGAGACGGTGAAGCAAGTCGATGGTCAGATGCTGACGCTCAAATACAAGGAAGGCCAGCAGACTTTCACGGTGGCGCCGGAAACCCCGATCGTATCTTTTGCGCCTGGTGAAAAATCCGAGCTCAAGCCCGGCGCCGTGATCTTCATTTCGGGCGCGACGAAGGGTGACGACGGCAGCCTGTCGGCCGCGCGCGTGGCGGTTGGACGTGACGTTCCGCCGCCGATGTGAGGCGGCCGCCATGCGAGGCGGGTGATTTCTTCTCCGCAAAAACCGTCGAAACGGGCGCAAACGCCCTGACGTCGCCGGAGAGGCAGCTGGGGCAATTTATCAAAAGGTGGACAGGAGACGATGATGATTTTCACAATGTCGGCGCGCGCGCTTGTTGTCGCCGGAGCCGGACTGTTGCTGGCAAATACGATCGCGCTCGCGCAGACGGTACGTGTGCGCGGCACCATCGAGCAGGTCGACGGGCAGATGCTCTCTATCAAGTCCAAGGAAGGACCGATGCTCAAAGTGGTGCTGGCCGACAACGCCGTCATTCTTGGCGTGGTCAGGCGCTCGCTCGACGATATCAAGCAGGGCGAGTTCGTCGGGACCGCCGCGACATCGCAGGGCGATGGCACCTGGAAGGCGCTCGAGGTGCATATCTTTCCGGAGAACATGCGCGGGCAGGGCGAGGGGCATCGCGACTGGGATGCGCCGCAGGCGAGCATGACCAACGCGACCGTCACCGACAAGGTGGCCAAGATGGACGGTCATACCATGACGCTCACCTACAAAGGCGGCGAGCAGAAGATCCTGGTCACGCCGCAAACGCCGGTCGTCGCCTATGCGCCGGGTAGCCGGGACGACCTCAAGCCCGGGCGCGCGATCTTCATCGCGGCGGCGATCAAGGCCGAGGACGGCAGCCTGCGTGCGGTGCGCGTCTCGGTGCAACGGGATGCTGCCCCGCCGATGTGACGCGGTGCCATCCCTCCCCTGAAAGGGAAGGGTCGGATCGCGAAGCGATCCGGGGTGGGGTAATTGGCAGCGGTCCCCACCCGTCTCCTCGCTCGCTTTGCTCACACCGAACTCGGGCTTGCCCGAGTTCGGCACCAACCATTGCGCAAGTCGCATATATGCGACTTGCGTGCGGCCACCCTCCCCGCAAGCGGGGAGGGACTACTCCACCCCTTTAATATGCCGGGTTCTGATCCGTCGTACGATCCACCACACCAGCAGCAGCGCCACGGGCACGAACGCCCCCGTTACCAGTGCCGGGTCGATCGGCATCAATCCGGCGTCGTGCATTCCTTTCACTAGATAGCCGAACAACCCGACCACGTAATAGCTGATCGCCGCGACCGAGAGCCCCTCGACAGTCGCCTGCAGCATCAGTTGCAGCCTCGTGCGTTCGTTCATCGATTGCAGCACGTCGCGGTTCTGCTGCTCCAGTTCGACGTCAACGCGCGTGCGCAAGAGGTTCGCGGCCCGCGCCAGCTTGAGGGCGAGATTGGCTTGCCGTTCTTCCACCGCCGCGCAGGTCCGCATGGCGGGCGCCATGCGGCGCGCCAGGAACGAGGTCCAGGTCGGCAGCCCGCCGACTTTGCGCTCGCCGATGGTTTTGAGACGCAGCTGCACGATCTCGTCATAGGCGCGGCCGGCGCCGAAGCGGAACTGGCTCGCCGCCGCGCCCGCTTCGAGTTCGGTCGCGAGGGTGGTCAATTCCTCCAGCAGGCGCTGGTTCGCCTCGAGCCCTTGAGCGCCGCGCGTTGCGGCCGTGACCTCGGCGAGCCGGGTCTCGATCCGCCGTACCGATGGCGCCTGGCGCTGCGCTTCGGGCAGGCCGAGCAAAGCCAGGGTGCGATAGGTCTCGATCTCCAGCACGCGCTGGGTGAGCGCGCCGCCGCGCTCGGCCCCGAGCCCGCGATCGACAATGAGGACACGCACAAAGCCGGCCGGATCGCTCTGGAAGTCGGTGGCGTAGAGCGCGGTGCCATCGGAATTTTCCGCCGCCGCAAGGCTCGCGCGGTCGAACAGGCGCTCGGGGGCGATCTTGTCAACGTCTGCCACGAGATGCAGGTCGATCGCGACCAGCACCGGCCCTGGTTGCGGTACCAGGCTCATGGGCGCCGCCAACGCGGCGGCGGAGGGATGGAACGGCCCCGCGCCCGGCGTCTCCGCGGGCAGCTCCCAGGTGTAAGTGGTGAATTCCGAATGCTGCTCCCAGCGCAGCGCGGTCGCGCCGAGCAGCACGCGGTGATGCTTGCCGGATGATTGCGGGGCGGCGAGCCCGCGCGTCACACAGAATGCGGTCAGCGCGGTGCGGTCGGCCTCGCCGCGCTCGGCGGTGGTCTCGAATGCGAAATGCAGCACGCGGCGCGGCGTCTCGATCGGCGTGAATGGCCGCGCATGCATCTCGCCGAGCACGGCGGCGCGCAGCGGATGGGCTTTCAGCCGCGCCCCATTGCCTCCGATCGTCACGTCCGAGGTCATGGTGCGAGCGGTGGCATGAGGGCGCTGCTTTGACAAGCAATCGTGCATCCGCCCAGCGATTAGGCGGCCCTGCTCAATTCCACGCCAGGGCCCCGGATGCCATCCGGCCATACCCCTGATTTCCCATTATCTCGTTGAATTCATGCGCATTTGCCTTGATGCCGCAGGTCGGGCGGCTGGCATATCGATTGCAAACCTGCTGGCAACAAATGCGCTCGCAGCAGGAGACCGTCGATGACGATCTACGACAGCCCATTCGATCCCAACCGCCGGCTTGACCGGTCGGGATGCATCTGTGGCCGCCATCGCAGTCGAGAGGAGCACGACCATGAGGCCGCACTGACGATGCGGTGCCAGCCGGTCGTCTCCCAAAGCGAAGAGAAGACTTACCAAGGCGTCGTCGCCAAAGCGGTGCTGCGCCAGATTTTTCCCAAGGACGCCGCGCGCCGCGCATTCCTCAAGGGCGTCGGTGCTTCGACCGCGATCGCCGCGATCTCGCAGTTCTTCCCGCTGAAAACCGCGACCGAAGTCTTTGCGCAGGGCGGCGCGATCGAGAAGAAGGATCTCAAGGTCGGCTTTATTCCGATCACCTGTGCGACGCCGATCATCATGGCGCACCCGATGGGCTTTTACACCAAGCACGGCCTCAACATCGAAGTGATCAAGACCGCCGGCTGGGCGGTGATCCGCGACAAGACCATCAACAAGGAGTACGACGCCGCGCACATGCTCTCGCCGATGCCGCTTGCGCTCACGCTCGGCGCCGGCTCGAACCCGGTGCCCTATACGGTGCCGGCCATCGAGAACATCAACGGGCAGGCGATCACGCTTTCGATCAGGCACAAGGACAGACGCGACCCGAAATCCTGGAAGGGCTTCAAGTTCGCGGTGCCGTTCGACTACTCGATGCACAATTACCTGCTGCGCTATTATCTCGCCGAGCATGGGCTCGATCCGGATCAGGACGTGCAGATCCGCGCCGTGCCTCCCCCTGAGATGGTGGCGAATCTGCGCGCCGATAACATCGACGGCTTCCTCGGTCCCGATCCGATGAACCAGCGCGCCGTCTATGACGGCGTCGGCTTCATCCACATGCTTTCCAAGGAGATGTGGGACGGCCATCCCTGTTGCGCGTTCGCGGCCTCGCGGGAATTCATCGCCTCCTCGCCGAACACCTATGCGGCGCTGCTGAAAGCGATCATCGACGCGACGGCGTTCGCGCATCAGCCGGAGAACCGCAAGCAGATCGCCGAGGCGATCGCGCCGGCGAACTACATCAACCAGCCCGTGACGGTGCTCGAGCAGATTCTCACCGGCACGTTCGCCGATGGTCTCGGAGCTGTGAAGAAGGATGCCAACCGCGTCGACTTCGATCCATTCCCGTACGAGTCCTTCGCGGTGTGGATCCTCACGCAGATGAAGCGCTGGGGCCAGATCAAGGGCGATGTCGACTATGCGGGCGTTGCCAAGAACGTGTTCCTCGCCACCGACACCACCAAGCTGATGCAGGAAGCCGGCCTGACGCCGCCAACTTCCACGACCAAGACCTTCGTGGTGATGGGCAAGACCTTCGATGCCGCCAAGCCGGAGGACTACGTGAACAGCTTCGCGATCAAGCGGGCGTCGTGAGCACGCCGGTTTCTTTCTTTACCTCCCCCTGGAGGGAGGGTGGGAGCACGTGGCCATGACTCCCTCCCTTTCCCTCCGCGCCGGGCTCGTCTCCATCCTGATCTTCCTCGCCTTCATCGGCGCTTGGCATCTCGCCACGCGCGGCACCGGCACCGTGCAGCAGATGGATCCGGAATACGCCAAGCTGATGGGGCTGACCGCGACGCAGGGCAAATCCGCGATGCCGGGCCCGCTCGATGTCGGCGCCAAACTGTGGGAGCACCTGCGCCGGCCGTTCTACGATAACGGGCCGAACGACAAGGGGCTCGGTATCCAGCTCGGCTATTCGATCCTGCGCGTGCTGCTTGGCTACTGTCTCGCGGTGATCGTCGCGATCCCGATCGGCTTTTTGATCGGCATGTCGCCGCTGATGAACCGCGCGCTCGATCCCTTCATCCAGGTCCTGAAACCGATTTCGCCGCTCGCCTGGATGCCGCTCGCGCTCTACACCATCAAGGATTCGGGCCTCTCGGCGATCTTTGTCATCTTCATCTGCTCGCTTTGGCCGATGCTGATCAACACGGCGTTCGGCGTCGCCGGCGTGCGCCGCGAATGGCTTAACGTTGCGCGCACGCTCGAGGTCGGCACGCTGCGCCGCATCTTCACCGTGATCCTGCCGGCCGCAGCTCCCACCATCGTCACCGGCATGCGCATCTCGATCGGCATCGCCTGGCTGGTGATCGTCGCGGCCGAAATGCTCGTCGGCGGCACCGGCATCGGCTACTTCGTGTGGAACGAGTGGAACAACCTCTCGATCACCAATGTGATCATCGCGATCCTGATGATCGGTCTCGTCGGCATGCTGCTCGACCAGATGCTCGCCCGCGTCGGCCGGCTTGTGACGTTTCCCGAGTAGGCAATGCAAGTAAACGATGATTGACAAATTCATCTCGCTCGAAGGCATCGCCAAGCGCTATCCGGCGCCCGGCGGCACGACGACGATCTTCGACAATCTGTGGCTCGCGATGCATCGCGGCGAGTTCACCTGCATCATCGGCCATTCGGGTTGCGGCAAGACCACCGTGCTCAACATCCTGGCGGGGCTCGACACGCCGAGCGAAGGCGCCGTCATCGTCGACAACCAGGCGATCGATGGGCCGAGCCTCGACCGCGCGGTGATCTTCCAGAGCCATGCGCTGCTGCCCTGGCGCACCGTGATGGGCAATGTCGCCTACGCGGTCTCGTCGCGCTGGCGCAGGTGGTCCAGGGAACAGATCCGGGCGCAGGCCCAGAAGTTCATCGACCTCGTCGGCCTCACCGGCGCCGAGCACAAGCGGCCGTCGGAGCTTTCCGGCGGCATGAAGCAGCGCGTCGGCATCGCGCGCGCGCTCTCGATCGAGCCGAAGATGATGCTGATGGACGAGCCGTTCTCGGCGCTCGACGCGTTGACGCGCGGCACCTTGCAGGACGAGGTCCGGCGCATTTGTCTTGAGACCGGGCAGACCACCTTCATGATCTCGCATGACGTCGATGAGGCGATTTACCTCGCCGACAAGATCGTGCTGATGACCAATGGTCCCGGCGCGGTCGTCGCCGAGGTGGTGGAAAACCCGCTGCCGAAGGAGCGCGCGCGCGCCGACATCCACCGCCATCCGCTCTACTATCCGGTGCGCAACCACATCATCGATTTCCTGATCGCGCGCAGCCGCACTTTCGTCAACGCGACGCCGGACTATGATCCGCGCAAGGTTGCGGTCATTCGTCCACGCGGCGAGCCTGTCGCCGTCGCGCCCATCGCCAATGCAAGCTGACCAACCGGGAGACAAGGGATGAAACGCGAAGACCTCACCGAAAAGCTGCTCGACATCAAGCGCGAGAAGGGCTGGACCTGGAAATACATCTGCGAGCAGATCGGCGGCATGTCGCCGGTCATGATCACCGGCGGCGTGCTCGGCCAGCAGAAAATGACCAAGCCGATGGCCGCCGCCGCCGCCAAGCTGTTCGGCCTCTCGAAAACCGAAGAGGCATTGCTGAATGAAGTGCCGTATCGCGGCACCGGCACGCCGATGCCGCCGACCGACCCGCTGATCTATCGCTTCTATGAGCTCGTGATGGTCAACGGCCCGGCCTGGAAGGCGCTGATCGAGGAGGAGTTCGGCGACGGCATCATGTCGGCGATCGATTTCGACATGACGATGGAGCGCCAGGCCGATCCGAAGGGCGACCGCGTCAAGATCGGCATGACCGGCAAATTCCTGCCGTTCAAGTACTACGGCGCGAAAGGGAACGAGCAGGCGTTGGGGTATAAGGAGGAGTAGACGTCATCCGTAGTCATCCGTAGGGCGGGCAAAGCGAAGCGTGCCCGCCGCACAACACCCGGGCACGCTTCGCTTTGCCCGCCCTACGCTACAGCTCAGCTGCAGGGTGACGGCGGCCACTTCCGCTAATGCGCCGTGCGCTGCGAATGATCGCCGCCCGGCTCCGAAATGGCGCAGAGGGCTTCGGCCGCAGGGTCCGGCCCATTCGCCACCGCCATATCGCCGAGCGACAGGATACCGACGAGCCGTTTCTCGCGGTTCATCACGGGCAATCGCCGCACTTTGATATCCGAGAGGTTCGCCGCCACCTCATCGAGTTCCTGATCCTCGAAGCAATACAGCACCTCCGGGCTCATCACCTCGCGGACTAGCGTCTTCGGACCCTTGCCGGCCGCAATCGCGCGGATCGCGATGTCGCGGTCGGTGATCATGCCGACCAGCGAATCCTTGTCGCCGACGGGAAGCGCGCCGCAGTCGAGCTTGCCCATGATCAAAGCCGCCTGACGGATCGTCTGCGTCGGGCTGGCAAGTTCCACATTGGCTGTCATTGCGTCTTTGACTTGCATTGAGTTCCTCCGTTGTTCCTTGAGCGGAACACGCGCAAGCGCGGCGCTCAGACTGGAAACGCCTGCGCGGCGGATCAGTTTCGAGCATTTGACGCGCGCGACGTGAGCGCCATGATCGCGGCCGCGATGATGTTCGCACAGACGCTCGCGACGATCGGCAGCATGTAGCTGTGGCTGACGTCGAAGGCGAAGCCGGCCGCGCTCGGGCCGATCAGCGTTCCGAAGGCCACGCTGGTGTAGAGAATTCCGATGATACCGCTGACGTTGCGGCCGCCGAAATAGTCCATCACCACGGCCGGCAGCACCGCGACCCATCCGCCGTAGAAGACCCCATAGGCGAACGCGAAGACGGCAAGCGGCCAGAAGCCGGCCGAAAATCCCCACATCGTCAAAGTGAGCGCCATGCCGACGAACATGGCGAGCAGCGCGGCAGCGCGTCCCATGCGGTCGGCAAGGCCGCCGAGAAAGAAGCGTCCGGCCGTGCTTCCGACACCGACCATGCCGAGCAACAGCACCGCGGAGGATTGCGCGACGCCGTGATCGAGCGCGTAGGGCACCAGATGAACGAACGGAACGAACACGCCGAACGAGCAGATCAGGCAGGCGGCATACAGTGTGATGAATCGCCTCGAGGTTACGGCCTCGCGCACCGACGCACCGGTTGGCAACGCCGCCTGCGCGTCCGGCGCGGCGCCTTCTCCGTCGGGATTTAGGCCCCGATCGCGCGGATCATTCTCGATCAGGAGCGCCATGCCGGCGCCAACCACGATCGCAAGCGCGCCGAGCGCCAGATAGGCCGTGCGCCAGCCGACCGTATTGATGAGCAGCGTGGCGAGCGGCGGCATCACGAGTGTGCCGACGCCGATGCCGGAGACCGCAAGGCCGGAAGCAAATCCGCGCCGCTTGACGAACCAGCGTTGGACCGCGCCGACCGCCGGCACATAGGCGCAGCCGACGCCAACTCCAACGCCGAGCCCATAGGCCGCGTAAACCTCGATCAGGCTGCGCGCCATGCCGGCGGCGGCGAGGCCGAGCCCGGTGAGAATCATTCCGATGACGGCGAGGCGGCGCGAGCCGAACCGGTCGGCGAGTGGCCCGCTGACGACGCCAAGGCCGAAATAGAGGAAGCCGGCGAGCGAGAACACCAGCGAGACCGAGCCGCGCGAGGCGCCGAATTCCTTCTGCAGGGGATCGAGAAAGGCGCTGAACGTATAGGCGCAGCCGAAGCCCACCAAGGTGATGGCGAATGCGGCCGCGACGACGAACCAGCCATGGAAGATGCGGGGATGGAACACTGTCGTGCTGCTCATGGGGCGCCTCCATTGCGTGCGCCCGCAACATCGGGATGCCATGCGCCGACGTCTACCCGGTTCACTTCGGCCGGCAGCGAAGCGTCGGGGATAGCCGTTTCCGCTCGCCGATCTTGGCGGCGTGCTCAAACCCGCGGATTTCCGTTAGGCTTACAAATCGCGCACGTCTCGCGACTTCACGAATTTGCAAACTCGGGCCAGCCGGCGATCGCATTGCGGTCGATCTTCTTCACGTCATCGATGCCGGTGAGCACCATCGTGGTATCGAGCTCGCGCCGCAGGATGTCGATCGCCTTGGCGACGCCGGCTTCGCCACCCGCGCCAAGCCCATAGAGAAACGGCCGCCCGATCATGCAGGCCTTGGCGCCGAGCGCGAGCGCGCGGAACATGTCCTGTCCGGTGCGCACGCCGGAATCGAACAGGATCTCTTTCTGTCCGCCGATCGCATCGGCCACCTTGGGCAGTGCCGAGATTGTCGAGGGCGCGCCGTCGAGCTGACGCCCGCCATGATTCGACACCACGATGCCGTCCGCGCCGGTCTTGAGCGCCTCGCGTGCATCCTCAGGATCGAGGATGCCCTTGAGCACCAGTTTGCCCGGAAAGATCGAGCGGATCCATTCGACGTCCTTCCAGCTCACCGTCTGGTCGAACTGGCTCAGCGTCCATTCGGCCAGCGTGGCGCCGCCGAAGCCCGGCAGATGGCCGTCGATATTGGCGAAGGTCTTGCGCTTGCCGTTGAGGATGCGCCACGCCCAGGTCGGCCGCATCATCACGTCGAACACCGTCTTCGCGGTGAGGCGCGGCGGCACCGAGAGGCCGTTCTTCTGATCGATATGACGCTGGCCGTTCACCGGCAGGTCGACGGTCAAAAAGAGGGCGCTGCATTTCGCCGCGATGACGCGCTCGATCAGCGCTTTGACGAAGCCGCGGTCCTTCATCACATAAAGCTGGAACCAGAACGGCTTCTGCACCGCCTCGGCGACGTCCTCGACGGAGCAGATCGACATGGTGGACTGGCAGAACTGGATGCCGGCCTTGTGGGCGGCGCGCGCGGCGAGGATTTCGCCATCGGC
>JBBWZU010000565.1:0-9456 GCA_039649225.1 Hyphomicrobiales bacterium
GGTCTGACGCTCGTCCTCTGGATGCTCGGCCGTGGGCGATAAATCAAGCAAGTCACTTCTGGCACACCGGGCAATAAAACGTCGATCGCGTTCCCTGCACGATGCGTTTGATCGTGCCCTTGCAGCCCGGCGTCACGCATTTCGTCCCGGCGCGGTCGTAGACGCGGAACGAATGCTGGAAATAGCCAAGATCGCCGTCGGTCTGGCGATGATCGCGCAACGATGATCCCCCGGCCTTGATCGCATCGTTCAGCACGTCCTTGATCGAACCGGCGAGCGCTTGCGCCCGGGCGTGCGGCTCCCCCGACTTCAGCGCGAGCGTCGCGGCGACGCGCTTCGGCGACAGGTGCGCGCGGTGCAGCGCCTCGCACACGTAGATATTGCCGAGGCCCGCTACGACCTTCTGGTCCGACAGCGCGGCCTTCAGGCTGGTCTTCTTGCCCGCACAGGCTTGCGCCAGCATCGCGGCATCGAACGCGTTGCCGAGCGGCTCCGGGCCGAGTCCCGCGATCATCGGGTCCTTGTCCAGCACCTCGCGCCGGATCAGCTTCATGTAGCCGAAGCGTCGCGGATCGTTGAACGTGACGATCGCGCCGTTCGACATGTGAAACACCACATGATCGTGCGCCGACAGCTTGGAGCGCGCGTGATGGAAATCGCCCGGCGTGTCATCGTCGCTCTCGTGCAGCACGTGGAACGAGCCCGACATGCCGAGATGCATCAGCAGCACCTCGCCCGAGGTCAGGTCGGCCAGGAGGTATTTGGCACGACGGCCGATGCCGGTGACGCATTCGCCGCGCAGCCGAAAGGCGAAATTGTTCGGAAATGGAAAGCGCAGGTCGGGCCGGCGCACCTCGACCTTCACGAAGCGCGCGTTTTCCATCACGGGCTGCAGCCCGCGGCGCACGGTCTCGACTTCGGGAAGCTCGGGCATGGTTAACCTCGTCGGGAGCCGTTATGTAGCCTCCCTGACGCGCCCGCGCTATGGTCCCGGTGAAAGGCCAAACACGATGTCCGAGACCCATTTCGGCTACCGCCAGGTGCCGCTGACCGACAAGCAGGCGCTGGTCGACGACGTGTTCCACAAGGTGGCGCGGCGCTACGACCTGATGAACGACCTGATGTCGGCCGGGCTGCATCGCGCCTGGAAGGACGCGCTGGTTACGGCGATCAATCCGCCGACAAAAGGCCGACCCGGCCGTCTTGACGAAAAATCCGACCGGGATTTCGCGCTGCTCGACGTCGCGGGCGGGACCGGCGATGTCTCTTTTCGGACCATCAAAGCCGGCAGCTACGGCACGCGCGCGACCGTCGCCGATATCAATGCCGAGATGCTCGGCGTCGGGCGCGAGCGCGCTCAACGACAGGGCCTCGACGACGCCGTGACATTCGTCGATGCCAATGCCGAGCAGTTGCCGTTCCCGGACAAGACCTTTGATGCCGTGTCGATCGCGTTCGGCATCCGCAACGTGCCGCGCATCGATGTGGCACTGGGCGAAATGCACCGCGTGCTGAAGCTCGGCGGGCGCTTTTTGTGCCTGGAATTCTCCAATGTCGACGTGCCGGGACTCGATGCGCTCTACGAGCTCTATTCGTTCAACCTCGTGCCGGCGATCGGCCATGCCGTCGTGGGCGATGCCGAGCCCTATCGCTATCTGGTCGAATCGATCCGCCGCTTCCCGCGCCCGAACGTGTTTGCCGAGATGATGCGGGCGGCGGGCCTCAAACGCGTGTCGCACCGCGTGATGAGCGGCGGCATCGTGGCGCTGCATTCCGGCTGGCGCTTGTGATTTCGGCGACGGCGCATCTGTTCAGCCTGGCGCGCGCCGGCTTCGTGTTCGCGCGCGAAGGCGTTTTGGGTCTCCTCGATCCGGCCGCGCTGCCGCCGCCCGCGCGGCTCGGCCTGCGCCTTGCGCGCCTGCTGGAGCGTCCGACCAGCGAGGGCTCGGCGCTGAGATTGTCTGCCGCGCTGACGCGGCTCGGGCCGACTTACGTCAAGCTCGGGCAATTCCTCGCCACGCGCCCCGATGTCGTCGGCGTCGCGCTCGCACGCGATCTTGAGTCCCTGCAAGACAAGATGGTGCCGTTCCCTCAAACCGAAGCCGAGGCCGCGGTTGAGACCGCGCTGGGCGCGCCGTTGCGCGAAAGCTTCGCGTCGTTCGGCGCGTCCGTGGGCGCCGCCTCGATCGCGCAGGTGCACAAGGCCGAGGTGATTGAGTCGAACGAACGGCGTGTTGTCGCGGTCAAAGTCCTGCGGCCCGGCGTCGAGCGGCGCCTGAAATCCGATCTCGACACGCTGTATTTCGCAGCGCGCACCGCCGAGCGCCATTCAGCCGAAGCGCGGCGCCTACGCATGATCGAAGTGGTCGACACGCTGGCACGGTCGGTCGCGATCGAGATGGACATGCGGCTCGAAGCCGCCGCCATCACGGAGATGCGCGACAATACCAAGGACGATCCAGATTTCCGCGTCCCCACCGTCGACTGGGAGCGCACCGCCAGGGGCGTGCTGACGCTCTCCTGGATCGACGGCATGAAGATGACGGATCGCGCCGCGCTCGAGGCGAGCGGGCTCGACCTGCCGGCGCTGGGGCGCGCGCTGATGCAGACCTTCCTGCGCCACGCGCTGCGCGACGGGTTCTTCCACGCCGACATGCATCCTGGCAATCTGTTCGTCGATCCGGATGGCCACATCGTGGCGGTGGATTTCGGCATCATGGGGCGCCTGTCGCCGAAGGAACGCCGCTTCCTGGCCGAGATCCTCTACGGCTTCATCACGCGCGACTATCACCGCACCGCCGAAGTGCATTTCGAGGCCGGCTATGTGCCGCCGCATCACTCGGTCGAGAGTTTCGCGCAGGCGATCCGCGCGATCGGTGAGCCGATCCACAACAAATCGGCCGCCGAGATCTCGATGGCCAAGCTGCTCACCTTGCTGTTCGAGGTGACCGGCCTGTTCGACATGAAGACGCGGCCCGAATTGCTGCTGCTGCAAAAGACAATGGTGGTAGTCGAGGGTGTGGCGCGCTCGTTCGATCCGAATCTCGACATGTGGGCGACCGCCGAGCCGGTCGTGCGCGAATGGATCGAACGCAATCTTGGACCCGTGGGGCGCCTCGCCGATGCCGCGCAGGGCGCCGGCGAAGTCGGCCGCTTTCTCGGCGCGGTGCCGAGCCTCCTCAACCGCGCCTCGACCTTGGCCGACCAGGTCGACGCCGCAACCCGTGACGGGCTGGTGCTGGCGCCGCAGACTGTGGCGGCGATCGGTCAGGCCGAGGCGCGGCGCAGCCGCTGGACCGCCTGGGCGCTGTGGGTGATCGCGGCGCTGCTCGCCGTGGTGATTTGGAAACTGACTTGATTGCATTGATTGCAACGCAATCATCTGCTATCTTCGGCCATGGGCTCGCTGACCGTCCGCAACATCGACGAAGCCGTCAAAAGGCGGCTGCGGCTCCGCGCGGCCGCCAACGGCCGTTCGATGGAGGAGGAAATCCGCCTCCTGCTGGCCGAAGGCGCCACCGACGCGCCGGTGACCCAGCCGAGCACCAGGCCCGCGAAGACACTCAACCCCGAGGTCGCGGCGAGCCAGATCCTGCTCATCATCGCGGGCGGGATCGCAGCCTACAAGTCGCTCGACCTGATCCGCCGCCTGCACGAACGCGGCATCGCGGTGCGCGTCGTGATGACCCGCGCCGCGCAGGAATTCGTCACGCCGCTCTCGGTCGGCGCGATCGCGGGCGAGAAACCATTCACCGATCTGTTCGATCAGGCCTCCGAGTTCGATGTCGGCCACATCCGCCTTGCACGCAACAATGATCTGATTGTCGTGGCGCCGGCGACCGCCGACCTGATGGCCAAGATGGCGAACGGTCACGCGGATGATCTTGCGACCGCGGTGCTGCTCGCGACCGACAAGACAATCCTGCTCGCCCCGGCGATGAATGCGCGCATGTGGTCGAACAAGGCGACGCAGCGCAATCTCGCACAGCTCAAGGCGGACGGCATTGCGGTCGTCGGGCCGAATGCCGGGGAAATGGCCGAGAGCGGCGAAGCCGGTATTGGCCGCATGGCTGAGCCGCTGGAAATCGCTGCCGCCGTCACGGCGCTGCTGGCGCCACAGGACAGACCACTCGCCAGCAAACGCATCGTCATTACGGCCGGTCCGACGCACGAGCCGATCGACCCGGTGCGCTACATCGCGAACCGCTCCTCCGGCAAGCAGGGCTATGCGATCGCGCGTGCGGCCGCCGCGGCCGGCGCCAACGTTACGCTGGTCTCGGGCCCGGTGACGCTGCCCGATCCGCCCGGCGTGAACACCGTACGGGTCGAAAGCGCACGCGACATGCTGCGGGCCGTCGAAGCGGCCTTGCCGGCGGATGTCGGCATCTTCGCCGCCGCTGTCGCGGACTGGCGCACGGCTGACGCGGGCGAACAAAAGCTCAAGAAGGACGGCAGCGGCCCACCGAAGCTGGCGCTGGTCGAGAACCCCGACATTCTCGCCACGATTTCGAAACTGAAAACCAAGCGGCCGCAGCTCGTCATCGGTTTCGCGGCCGAAACTGAGAAAGTGATCGAACACGCCAAGGCCAAGCTCAAACGCAAAGGCTGCGACTGGATCGTTGCCAACGACGTGTCGGCCGAGGGTGGCGCCATGGGTGGCGACGACAACGCCGTGCACCTCATCACGACCTCCGGTGTCGACTCTTGGCCGACGCAGTCGAAGGACGAGGTCGCCAAAATGCTCGTGGCCCGCATCGCGTCAGCTCTGAAGGATCTGAAGGACAAGGCATGAATCCCATCGATGTCGGCGTCACGCGCCTGCCGCACGGCGCCGATCTGCCGTTGCCGTCCTATCAGAGCGAGACGGCCGCGGGCCTCGACCTGTTGGCGGCGGTGCCGGCCGATGCCCCATTGACGATCGCGCCGGGCCGCTACGTCGCGGTGCCGACCGGAGTTGCGATCGCGCTGCCGCCCGGCACGGAAGCGCAGGTGCGCCCGCGCTCGGGTCTCGCGCGCAGTCATGGCGTGACCGTGCTGAACGCGCCGGGCACGGTTGATTCGGATTACCGTGGCGAGATCCAGGTGCTGCTCATCAACCACGGACCTGAAATTTTTAAGGTGACGCGCGGCATGCGCATTGCGCAGCTTGTGATTGCTGCTGTCGTCCGTATCCAATTGAATGAACGAGATAAACTGGAACAAACGAAGCGCGGGAGCGGCGGATTCGGTTCAACCGGGACGTGCTAAACTAATTCTTGCGGATGCAGGTCGAGTTTGCCTAGTATCATGGTACCGACTTGGTTTCCCGCCCCATGCCTCTTCTGCCCCGCAAGGGTCTCCTGGCCATTGCCGCTGTTGTCGACGTCGCGCTTCACGCGCGCGAGCAGCCGTTGTCGGCGCGCAAGCTCGCCGCGCGGCACAATCTTCCGCCGCGGCATCTGGAACCCGTGCTCCAGGCACTGGTTCATGAGGGCATCTTCCATGGCGTGCGCGGGCCGCGCGGCGGCTACGCGCTCGCCCGCGAGCAGAAACGCATCACCGTCGCCGACGTGCTGCGCGCCGCCGGCACCGTCGAGGATGACGACGCGGCGCCCAGTTCGCGCATTCTCGACGAGATCGTCCTTCCCGCCATGGCGGAGGCCGAGCGTACCTTCGCGCTCTCGCTGGCCAAGCTCAGCATCGAAGACCTGATGCGGCGTGCCGACACCACGCGCACGGGCACCTGACGCCCCTGTGGACAGCGGGGAAATCTCGCGCGCGCCACATCATGTAAAACTTGAGTCATCTCCGCGAATTCACCGCGCCATGCGCATTCTCCGGTAGTCCCGTTCACGGTCTGGACTCTTACGGCGTGAGTCGCCTTGGGGCTAAAGTCATTTGATTCGTGAGCGGCGTGGCGGCGCCGGCTCGCGTTAACACGGGTCGCATCCGGGCCGTGTCCCGATGACATCGATTCCGCGCAGGGGCACGTCAATGCCGGACATCATCCGGAAACGGTGCGGATTTCAAACGCATCCGTGGCACGGACGATTCGGCACGGCCTGCGCTGTGCTCGGCGCAACGGCGCTGGTGCCGGGCGTGGCGCTCGCGCAGGAGCGCCTCGTCATCCGGCCGGTGACCGACTATTTCGCCGCCTTCACGACGCTCGACGGTCACGAAATCGCCGTGCTCGCGCTCAGCCTGGGCGTCATCCTGTTCGCCGTCACGACCGCGATCTCGCTGCTGCGCACGCGCGCGCGCGCCGCACTGACGCTGGCCGCCAAGCAGGCCGAGATCAACGAATTGCGCGAGCAGCGCGATCGCGCCAATGCCCTGTTGATGCACGAGCCGCAGATCATCGTGGTCTGGCCGGCCGGCACCGACGAACCGGACATCACCGGCGACGTCGCGATCGTGACGCGCGCGCCCGTGCCGCGGCGCGTGCTCGCCTTCGGGACCTGGCTCGAGCCCGACAAGGCGCAGCACATGGAGCGCGCGCTCGACGCGCTGCGCACCGAGGGCAAGGGTTTCGCCTTCAACCTCACGACCACGCAGCATCGTCATGTCGCCGTCGAAGGCCGCGCGATCGGCGGGCGCGCGGTGCTGCGCATCCGCGACCTCACCGGCGCCAAGAACGAGCTTGCGGAACTTGCCGCCGATCACCAGCAACTGCGCCGCGACATCGACACCGTGGGACGGCTGCTGGAAGCACTGCCCTCGCCGGTGTGGGCGCGCGATCCCTCCGGCCGGCTGACCTGGGTGAACGCCGCCTATGCGCGCGCCGTCGAGGCGCGCGATGGCCCCGACGCGGTCTCGCGCCATCTGGAGATCCTCGACCGCGCGGCGCGCGACGAGGCCGCCAATGCGCGCGGCACCGGGCAAATCTACGAAGCGCGCCTGCCGGTCATCGTTGCCGGCAACCGGCGCATCTTCCAGGTCATCGACCGGCCGGCGCCCGGCGGGAGTGCCGGCATCGGCCTCGACGTCACCGAAGCCGAGGCGATGCGCGCCGAACTCACCCGCATGACCGAGGCGCACCGGCGCACGCTCGATCAGCTCGCGACCGGCGTCGCGATCTTCACCGCCGACCAGCGGCTGGCCTTCTATAACGCGGCCTATCGGGCGCTGTGGAGCCTGGAGCCGGCGTTTCTGGATTCCGAGCCGTCGGATTCGGCCGTGCTCGACCAGTTGCGCGCCGGGCGCAAGCTTCCCGAGCAGACTGATTTCCGCAACTGGAAAGCCGAGTTGCACGAGGCCTATCGGGCCGTCGAGGCGCATCGCTACGAATGGCATCTGCCGGACGGCCGCACGCTGCGCGTCGTCACCACCCCCAACCCGGAAGGCGGCGTCACCTATCTGTTCGACGACGTGACCGAACGTCTCAAGCTGGTGCGGCGCTACGAGGCGCTGATCACCGTGCAGGGCGAGACGCTCGAGGCGCTTGCCGAAGGCGTCGCGGTGTTCGGCAGCGACGGGCGGCTCGACCTGCACAACCCCGCCTTCGCGCGGCTCTGGCGCTTAAGCGCCGCGTCGCTCAATGGCGGGCCGCAAGGCGAGCGCCCGCACATCGAGAGCGTCCTTGCCTGGTGCCGTCCGCTGCACGCCGACGAGAGTTTCTGGGCGCGGCTGCGCGGCGCCGTCACCTCGCTCGAAGGCCGCGCTGCGCTTTCGGCGCGGCTCGAGCGGCTCGATGGCAGCGTGGTCGAATGCGCGACCGCGCCGCTGCCCGACGGCGCAACGCTGGTGACGTTCCAGGATGTCACCGATTCGGTGAATGTCGAGCGCGCTTTGATCGAGCGTGCCGATGCCCTGCAGGACGCAGACCGCCTGAAGAACGCCTTCGTGCATCATGTGTCCTACGAGCTGCGCTCGCCGCTCACCAACATCATCGGCTTCGCGCAATTGATGCATGAGCCCTCGACCGGCCCGCTGACCGGGAAGCAGGCCGAGTATCTCGGCTATATCGGCGCCTCCTCGAGCCTGCTGCTCACCATCATCAACGACATTCTGGATCTTGCCACCATCGATGCCGGCGCGATGACGCTCGACCTGAAGTCCGTCGATATCCGCGCCGCGCTCGACGCCGCGGCCGAGGGCGTCAAGGGCCGTCTCGCCGAACAGGGCATCCGGCTCGACGTCCGGGCGGCGGCCGACGTCGGCAGCTTCATGGCGGACGAGCGGCGGGTCCGGCAGATCCTGTTCAATCTGTTGTCCAATGCGGTGAGCTTCTCGCCGCCCGGCGCTGCGATCACGCTCACGGCCGAACGGCGCGACGAGGCCGTGGTGTTCCGCGTCACCGATTCGGGGCCGGGCATTCCGGCGGCGATCGGCGAGCGCGTGTTCGACCGCTTCGAGAGCCACGGGCTCGGTTCCGGCCATCGCGGCGCGGGGCTCGGGCTGTCGATCGTGCGTTCCTTCGTCGAGCTGCATGGTGGTACCGTGCGGCTCGATTCGGCCGTCGGCCGAGGAACGACCGTCACCTGCGTGTTCCCGCTCAAGCGCATCGAACAGGAGGCGGCGGCGGAGTAGCAATGCTCGCAGTCACGCCCAATGCGTCGAGCTTCACCGTCCTGCTGCCGAATGAGCCGGCGACGCGACGGCTTGCGGTCGACATCGCGTCGATCCTGAAACCCGGCGACCTCGTCACGCTGTCCGGCGATCTCGGCGCCGGCAAGACCGCATTCGCGCGCGCGCTGATCCGCCATCTCGCCGGCGACGACACGCTCGATGTGCCGAGCCCGACCTTCACGCTGGTGCAGACTTACGCGCTGCCGCGCCTTGCCGTAGTGCATGCCGATCTCTATCGCGTCGGCCATCCGGGCGAGCTTGCGGAACTGGGCGTCGATGACGATGCGGCAAATTCGATCGTGTTGCTGGAGTGGCCGGACCGCGCCGGCGACGTGCTGCCGCCCGACCGGCTCGACATCGCGCTCACGCTCGTCGCCCACGGTGGACCGAACCAGCGCCACGCCGAACTGACCGGCTATGGCAGCTTCGCGGCGCGGCTCGAGCGCCTCGCCATCATCCGCCAGTTCCTCGCCGACGAGGGTTTGGGCGATGCGCCGCGCGAGCACGTGCAGGGCGATGCCTCGACCCGATCCTACGAGCGGATCACGCATGAAGGGCGCAAGTTCGTCCTGATGAATGCGCCGCGCCGGCCCGACGGACCGCCAGTGCGCGGCGGACGGCCCTACAGCGCGATCGCGCATCTGGCCGAAGACGTGCAGCCATTCGTGGCGATGTCGCGCGCCCTGCGAGATCGCGGGGTGTCGGCGCCGCATGTCTATGCGGCGAACCTCGCCGACGGCTTGCTGTTGCTGGAAGATCTCGGCGCCGAGGCCGTGGTCGCAGGCGATCCGCCGGCGCCGATCGAGGAGCGATATGCGGCCGCCGCCGACGTGCTGGTCGCGCTGCACACGCAACAACTTCCCGATACGCTGAACGTCGCGCCGAGCCTCGACTATCGCTTGCCGCTCT
>JBBWZU010000580.1:0-3785 GCA_039649225.1 Hyphomicrobiales bacterium
GGCGCTGATCAAGCGTTGCGCGAGGAGGCAGACCGGTTGCGGCGACAGGGTCGGCGCCCCTATGTCATCCCGCTCGCGCTCGACAATCCGCCGCTCGGTGCCCTCGGCTATATGCTGGCAGCCGAAGAGATCCTCGCCCAAGAGGCTTTCGACTGCGCGGTGGTCGCCTCCGGCAGCGGGCTGACGCATGCGGGCTTGCTGTGCGGCTTGCGCGCTCTCGGCAACCGCGCGCCTGTGCACGGCGCGTGTGTACGCCGATCGGCGGACCTGCAACGCGTCCGCATCGGCACTGTGGCGGCAAAGCTCGCGTCGCTTCTGGATAGCGGTCCGTTGCTCGGCAATGATGACATCCTGACCTCTGACATGGCTCTGGCGCCGGGATATGGGCGCCTGGGGCCGCTCGCGCGCGAGGCAATCGACCTTCTTGCGCGCCTCGAAGGGCTCTTTGTCGATCCGGTCTATACGGCCAAGGGCCTCGCCGTACTGGTCGCGCTGGTCCGAATCGGGACCATCGCGCAAGGCAGCCGCGTGCTTTTCATCCACACCGGCGGCGTGCCGGCGATGTTCGCCTATGAGCCGGAACTGCGCCGAATTCGCAATGAGCCGGCCGTCTCGAGCGCCTCAAAGCCCTCATCCTGAGGAGCGTCCGAAGGACGCGTCTCGAAGGACGAGGGCGGGCGCTCCGAGTTCGCCGCCATCCTTCGAGACGGCCGCTCCGCGGCCTCCTCAGGATGAGGGTGGTGTTCCTTACGCATACTCCAACAACGTATCGAGCACGGCCGTAATAACAGCGCGGCTGTTCGCATCGATCGCGACAAGCGCATTGGGTTCGGTCCGGTTGCGCAGCGTCTTCTCGGCGGAGCCCGACGGATGACGCAGATCGCAGACCGTCATGCCGCGCGAATACGTCCCGGTCGTCTCGACGCGCGCGGAGGTGTGCAGAAAGGCGATCAGCTCCGGATAGACATACGGCACAATGGCGCAGACGTCGTGCACCGGCGCGACGTTCAGGCGATACATCTCTCTCTGGCGGCCGAGATAGAATTGCATCAGATCCGCAATCACGGATGCGGCGCGGCGCTTGGCTGCGCGCATGCGCGCGATGTCAGTGTCATCGAACCCGGTGCGGTGTTCGCGCCGGTCTACATCGTCACCAATGGCGGGCCGAACGGCGCGACGCAGCTGTTGATGTTCGAGGCCTATCAGACCGCGTTTGCCTATCTCAATCACGGCCGCTCGCTCGCCATCTCGACGATCATTCTGATCATCATCCTCGCCATCGCGCTCATCGAGCTAAGGCTGTTCCGATCGGAAGACGAGACCTCCGCATGAGTTCGCCGGTACGGATCTTGTCGGTTGTGCGCTATGTCGCGCTCATTCTCATCGCGACCGTTCTGCTTTTGCCGATCTACTGGCTGATCATGTCCTCGTTCCGGCCGGCCGAGGACATCTTCCGCTATGCGGGCCAATTCGGTCTCGACACGCTCATTCCACGTCGCCTGACACTCGACAATTTCCAGCAGATTTTCGCCGCCTCGTTTCCGCGCGCGTTGTTCAACTCGCTGTTCGTCTGCTTTGCGACCGTCGCGCTGGGCGTCGTCGTCAATTCCATGGCCGGCTTTGCCTTCGCGGTGTTCGATTTTCCCTTCAAGAAGACGCTCTTCGTCATCGTCCTTCTTTCGTTCATGATGCCGTTCGAGTCGATCGTCATTCCGCTCTACACGCTGATGCGGACCTTGCGCTGGACCGACACTTATGCGGCGCTGATCCTGCCGGAGGTGGCGGGCGGCCTTATCGTCTTCCTGTTTCGGCAGTTCTTTGCCGGCATTCCGAAGGAAATCTACGAGGCCGCGCGCGTCGATGGCGCAAGCTGGTGGCAGATCTACTGGCGCATGACGCTTCCGTTGTCCGGCCCGACGATCGCCACGGCTTCACTGATGATGTTCATCCACCAATGGGATGCGTTCTTCTGGCCGCTCGTCGCGACCAGCAGCGCCGACCTCGCGGTGGTTCAGGTGGCCATCGCGCGCAACATGACGCTCGAGCAGGCGAACTGGGGCGCGCTGTTCGCATCCGCCGCGACGGCCGTGATCGTCGCGGCGATTCCGTTCTTCATCCTGCAAAGGTCCTATGTGCAGGTCGTCATGGTGCAGGCCGACAAATAGCCGCCGTGCCCGCGGATGTGTGCCCGCGGATATGTGGCCGCGGTAACATTCCACGCCACAAAGCGGCCGCGTCGCGGCCTATGCCGCCTCCACCTCGACCCGCGTGTCATTGTAGCAGGCGCCGGCGGCGAGATCGGCGTCATCGTCGGCCGACACCAGCGCACTGATGGTTTGCCCTGTGCGGCTGGTCGCAAGCCAGGCGCCCTTCTCGCTGGCGACGACGCCCGGCGCGATCGCGTCGGTGATGGCAAGCGGCAGGATCACGTTGCCGAGGTCGTTGAACACGCGCACGAGCTTCGCATCGGACAGTCCGCGCGCGCGGGCATCCTCGGGGTGCATCATCAGCGGCGGCGCCTCGCCGACCGCGCCGCCGAGGCCAAGCAAGGTCGACGATATGCGCTCGTCCGATGCCGGTGAGATCAGCGACAACGCATAGTCGCTCGCACGCCGCCGGAAAGCAGGCAGCCGCGCGGCGGCGCCCCAGCGTTTCGCCAGCGTGTCCGAGGCAAGCTCGATCTTGCCTGACGGCGTGCCCGGCATCACGTTGTCGAACAGCGCGAGCGGCCGCCCGTCTTCGGCCGTCATGGGCAGCGCGTGCGTCGTCGGAATCTCGGCCGGCTTCACGCCACGCAGCCGCGGATGCGCGGGATCGACCGCATCGTTCATCAGCTCGCGGTCGCTCGCCTTGAAACAATCTTCGTGAAAGCCGAAGCGCGCCGCGAGGCGACGGAAGATCTCGGTGTTCGGCAGCGCTTCGCCGATCGGCGGCAGCACCGCTTCGGCACGCTGCAGCGCGTGATGGCCGTAGGCCGCATAGAGATCATCGCATTCGAAATGCGTCGCAGCCGGCAGCACGATGTCGCAATGCCGCATGCTCTCCGTCATGGTGATCTCGATCCCGGCAAGGAAGATGTCCTCGCGCGCCAGCCCGCGCTTCATCCGGTTCTGGTCCGGGTGCACCACGATCGGATTGTGGTTATAGACAAAGAGCGCGCGCAGCGGCGGATCGATGTCGTCGCTCTCGAGATGGCGGCCGATGTGCTTGATGTTGAGCGTGCGCGTGCCGGGCGGCAACAGGTCCGGCCGCGTCAGCCGGTCATGCGTGCGCGGAAACGCAAAGCGCGCGCCGAGCACGATGCCGCTATTTTGCCCGAACTTGCCCATCAGCGCCGGCAGCGCGATCGCGGCGCGGATGCCGCTGCCGCCATTGCGGCCGCGCTCGAGCCCGTTGCCGGGCGCGATCACCAGCGGATCAGCCGCTGCCATCCAGCCTGCAAGCTCGGCGATGACGCAAGCCGGCACGCCGCAGACCTGCGCGGCCTTCTCGACTGGCCACTCCCGCGCCAGCGCCATGTAGTCGTCATAGCCATGCACATGCTGCGTAATGAAGGCGCGATCATGCGCGCCGATGCGCTCCAGCTCGACGGCGAGCGCGAAGCCGAGCACGACATCCGTGCCGGGTTTGAGCGCCAGATGCAGATCGGCCTGCGCGGCGATCTTGGTGCGCAGCGGATCGATCACCACGAGCTTGCCGCCCTTGCGCTTTGCGGCGCGGATATTTCGCACCAGATGCAGGTTGGTGACCGTGGCGTTGTTGCCCCACACGACATTGAGCGCCGC
>JBBWZU010000586.1:0-4244 GCA_039649225.1 Hyphomicrobiales bacterium
GGTCTGTGCTCGAAGGCCAGGCCATAGAGCGTCAGCGCGATGCCGACGCGGCGCACGAAAGGCGAGTCATATTGGCCGATGAGGATCATGAAAAGCTCCCGCGCCGAAAACGCGGGAGCCAAATTGAAATAGCGACCGCGCGACGTCCAACGCATTCCGCTGATGAATGACGTCAGCGCCGCTTCTGGACGCCTAGTGCTTGTAGTCGGGCTCCTTGCGGTCGAGGATGCGCTTGAGCGCCTCGAAGTGCCAGACATGCGGCTTCTTGCCGCCATATGGCTTCATCGTGCGGAACTCCTCGATCGTTTCGTCGATCACGTTCTGCGGCAGAACGTGCAGCGGGCGCTGCGTCCACATCGCGTAGATCTGCACCTGCGCGACGCGCTCGACGTAATAGAGAAGATCGTAGGCCTCTGAGATCGTCGGCGCGACGGTGGCAACGCCGTGGTTGGCCATCATCAGGATCTTCTTGGGTCCGAGCACGCCCGCCAGCCGCTCGCCCTCGGCCGGATCCATCGCCGGTCCGCCATAGCTGTCGTCATAGGCGGTGTGCATCGAGATCGCGAGCTCGGTCTGGCCGATCGGCAGAATGCGCTGGTCTTCGAGCCGCGTCAGCGCGGAGACGAACGGCATGTGGGTATGGAAGACTGCGCCGGCGTGCTGCGCCAGACGATGGATCGGCGCATGGATGGCATAGGCGGAGCGCTCGATCTCGCCTTCGCCCGAAAGCCGCTCACCGTCGTAGCTGACTTCCATGAAGCAGCTTGCCGTCACCTCGGACCAGTGCAGGCCGAACGGGATTTGATAGTAGCGGTCGTTCGCGCCGGGCACCCGGAACGTCAGGTGATTGAAGATGCCCTCGTTGAAGCCGTGCATCACGGCAAGGCGATGCGCGGCCGCGAGATCCACCCGCGCCTGCCGCCGTGCGGTGTCGAGGTCAACGCCGTTCTCGATCGTTTCCTGCAGCATCAGTTCCTCCTTGGGACGGGGAATGGTGTGCAGGTTCGGCCTTGCCGGCCTCAGCGTCAATCCGGCCAAACGCGATCCTGGAATGCATTTGCGGCAATCTATCCGGGTCGAGGTTGGGATGCGTAGCCCGAATGGAGCGGAGCGTAATCCGGGTTACACCAGTCCCGGATTTCGCCGCAGCGCGTCTGCGACGCGCCATGGCTTCATCCGGGCTACGAGATTCAATCGGGTCGAGGTTGGGGCGCGTAGCCTGGATGGAGCGAAGCGCAATCCGGGTCATCCCGCTCCCGGATTGCGCCATCGCGCGTCTGCGACGCGCTCATGGCTTCATCCGGGCTACGAGATTCTACGAGATTCAATTCGGATCACCCTGCTCGTTCACCGAAACCGGAACCCGCGCCACCCATGTCTCCGGCCCAATCATTCGGCAAGAACCCGAGGCGAACATAGCGATGGAATGACGAATACGGCCAGTCGGCGACCCGGGAAACCAGCCCATGCTTGATCGGATTGTAGTGGATGTAGTCGGCGTGCCGTTCGAAGTCCAAATCGTTTCGGATGGTGTGCTCCCAAAATCGCCTTTGCCACAGCGCATATTCGCCGCGACTGTCAGGCCCGATCGACAAACGCGGCGCGACGAACCGCGTGAACAAACCCTTGATCCGGCGCCATCGGCCGGGATAGTCGGCGTCATCCTGCGGCAGCGTCATCAGCACGTGCATATGCTCGGGAAGCACGACCATCGCATCAATTGTGAATGGGCGTTCCCGGCGTGTGATCCGAAAGGCCTCGCGCAGATTTGCGGTATTATCGACCAAGACTGCCGAGCGCCGATCCGCGACCGTCACCGTGAAGAAGTAGGTTCCGCCGGCAATGAGATTTCGGCGATAGCGAACCATATTCAAAGCCCATCCCGGATTGCGCCATCGCGCGTCTGCGACGCGCCTATGGCTTCATCCGGGCTACGAGATCCGACGAGATTCAGTCCGGCTCGAAATTCATCGCCACGCCGTTGATGCAGTAGCGCTGATGCGTCGGCGGCGGACCGTCGGGAAAGACGTGGCCGAGATGGCTGCCGCAGCGGCTGCAATGCACCTCGGTGCGTTCCATGCCGTAGCTGCGATCAGTGGTGGTCTCCACCGACGCGGGCTCGGGATCGTTGAAGCTCGGCCAGCCCGTGCCGCTCTCGAATTTCCGCTTGGAGACGAACAGCTTCTGCCCGCAGCCCACGCAGGTGAACGTGCCGGAGCGCTTCTCGAAATTCAGCGCGCAACTTCCCGGCGCCTCGGTACCGTGCTCGCGCATGATGTGGAATTGCTCGGGGCTGAGCAGCTTGCGCCACTCGGCCTCGGTGTGGGTGACGGGATAGGTCTTGACGTCCATTTTTGCCTCCGTCGAACTCGTCTGTAGTCGGGTCAAGCGCCATATAGGCACTCGATCCGCATTGCGCACGAGATCACTGCGCCTTGATGTTCCCTTCCTTCACGACGCGCGCCCATTTGGTGATTTCGTCTTCCATGTACTTGGCGAACTCCGCGGTCGTCATGGTCACGGCGGCGGCACCCTCACGGTCGAACGCAGCCTTCAGCTCCGGAGACTTGAGCACCTCCTGGATGTCCGTATAGAGCTTGTCGACGATCGGCTGCGGCGTTCCGGCCGGCGCCAGAAGGCCCCACCAATTATCGGCGACATAGCCCGGCACGCCCGCCTCCGCGATGGTCGGCACGTCGGGGAGCACCGGATTGCGCTTGGCCCCGCCGGTGCCGAGCGCCCGCAACTGCCCGGACTGGATGAACGGCGTGGTCTGCACCAATGACGAGAACATGATCTTCACGTGTCCGGCGATGACGTCCTGCATCGCGGGCCCGCCGCCTTTGTAGGGCACGTGCTGGATGTCGACGCCCGCCGTGAGCTTGAACAATTCGCCGCCGAGATGCTGGAAGCTGCCGACCCCGGCCGAGGCGTAATCGAGCGTGCCGGGCTTTTCCTTGGCAAGCGCCAGCAGTTCCTTCACGTTCTTCACCGGGAGCTGCGGGTTGACCACCAGAACGTTCGGTCCGGTCGCCATGATGGAGATCGGCGCGAAGGATTTGATCGGATCGTAGTTGAGCTTGTAGAGCGCCGGGTTGACGGCATGCGCAATCGACACGACCAGCAGCGTGTAGCCGTCGGGCGCCGCGGCGGCGGCCGCCTCGGTGCCGAGCACGCCACCGGCGCCGCCGCGATTGTCGACGAACACCTTGTGGCCAAGCTTTTCGGAAAGCTGGTTCGCCACCAGCCGCCCGACCACGTCATTGCTGCCGCCCGGCGGGAATGGAATGATCAGCCGCACCGGATGATCGGGATATTCGGCGGCCGCGGGCGCACACAGCGCCAGCAGCAGCGCCAATGCAAGCAGGCGCCGCATCAGGCAGGCTTCCGTTCGAGCACTTCGATCGAGACCCCTTCGGGTCCGCGCACGAAACAGATGCGCACACCCGGCCGCGCCTGCTTCAGCTCCATCGTGAACTCGGCGCCCTTGGACTTGAGGTCGGCGACCACCTTGTCAATGTCGTTCACCTGCAGCCCGAAATGGTCGAGCCCCTGATAGGGCGTTACCGGCGGCGGATTGACGCCGGAGCCGGCCGTCACCGGCGCGATGAACACGTTGGCGCCGCCGATCTTCATGTCGATGCGGGTCGCGCCATCCTGCCTGGTGCGGATGATCTCGGCCTCGAACATCCGCTCGTAATAGGCCGCCGTCTTTTCCGGGTCGGTGCTGCGGATGTGAATGTGGTCGTAGGTGAACGTGGCCATTGGGATTCCTTGAGCGGGTTCTTAAGCGGTGACGGGAGAGTAGCGCGGATGCGGACGGAGTGAAATCGGATTTGGACACGGTCGTTTGCGGCGTGCCGCATGCCGCGATTTTGCCCTAGAGGGCGGGCATCTGGCGCCGCGCAATGGCGCAATGAGGACGACAGGAATGATCAGCAGACGCGATTTCACCATCGGAACATCGGCGGTGCTCACAGCGGCGGGCGTTGGCGCGCGTGCATTTGCGTTTGCCGAAACCCTGAGCGGCGCGTTTGCACGGATTGAAGCGCAAAGCGGCGGGCGGCTGGGCGTTGCGGCGCTCGATACGGCCGATGGGACCCGCGCGGGTCATCGCGCGGACGAGCGCTTTGCGATGTGCAGCACGTTCAAGCTGCTGGCCGCCGCCGCCGTGCTGACGCGCGTCGATGCCGGCAAGGAGCAGCTCAGCCGCCGTGTCACTTACGCGAAAAGCGACCTCGTCA
>JBBWZU010000591.1:0-8164 GCA_039649225.1 Hyphomicrobiales bacterium
TTGATGATCGACAGCACCAGCAATGCGGCGATCAGGCACAATGCGCCGGCAATGAAGAAGGCCGGCAGATAGGTCGCGAGCATCGTGCGCGACAGGCCGGCGCTGAATGCAGCCGTGGCGGCGCCGATTTGGTGACCGGTAAACACCCAGCCGAACACCAGGTTGGCGCGCTCGCGCCCGAAATGCTGCGCGGCCAGCTTCACGGTCGGCGGTACGGTCGCGATCCAATCGAGCCCGTAGAACACCGCGAACAGCGACAGGCCGTAGAACGTGAAATCCGTGAACGGCAGCACCATCAGCGAGAGCCCGCGCAGGCCGTAGTACCAGAACAGCAGCCAGCGATTGTCGTAGCGATCCGACAGCCAGCCGGAACCGACGGTGCCGATGAAGTCGAAAATGCCCATCATGGCGAGCACGCTCGCCGCTCCCACCGCCGGCAGGCCGAAATCGGCGCAGAGCGGAATGAAGTGCGTCTGAATCAGCCCGTTGGTGCTGGCGCCGCAGATGAAGAAACTCGCAAACAGGATCCAGAACACGCGCGTCCGCGCGGCATCGCGCAACGCCGCGATCGGCGAAAGCATTGCGCTGGCCAAGGAGGATGTGGCGGCCGGCGGCGGAGCCGTGGGCGCGGTCTCGCCATAAGGCGCAAGGCCGACATCGGACGGCCGGTCACGCATCAGCACGGCCACGACTACGAGGGCAATCGCCATTGCGCCGCACGCCACAAGGATCGAGACGCGCCAGCCGACGCGATCGGTCAGCGAGGCCAATAGCGGCAGAAACACCAGTTGCCCGGTCGCCGAGCTTGCGGTCAAAAGGCCGACCACGAGGCCGCGGCGCTGGCTGAACCAGCGCGTCGCGACGGTGGCGCCGAGCACCAGCGCGGTAAGGCCGGTGCCAATTCCGATCACGAAACCCCATAGCAGGATGAGCTGCCACACCTGCGTCATCTGGGTGGATAGCAGCAGTCCGCTCGCAATGATGAGAAGTGCCGTCGTGGCGATGCGGCGCACGCCGAAGCGGTTCATCAGCGCGGCGGCGAACGGACCCATCAGCCCGAACAGCAGCAGCCGGATCGCGAGCGCGGCCGAGATGTCCGCGGTTTGCCAGCCGAATTCCTTCTGCAGCGGCAGGATGAACACGCCCGGCGCCCCGACGGCCCCCGCCGTGACCAGCATGGTGAGAAATGTCGTGCCGGCGACGACCCAGCCGTAGTGGATGTTGCGGCGGGCGAGGACGGCGGCAAGAGGGTTCGACATTGACGGTTCTTTCGCTTCGACGGGCCGACGGCGCCGTTATATGATAAACATCATGATTGTTGCTTATTGATGATGATTGTCATATATATTGTCAAGCCCAACGAGCAGAGAGCCGTCACATGAAAGTGAGTCGGGAGCAGGCGGCGGAAAACCGTGCACGCGTCATCGAGGTGGCCGGCAGATTGTTTCGCGAAAAGGGGTTCGACGGCGTCGGCGTCGCCGACATCATGAAGGGCGCGGGGCTGACCCACGGGGGCTTCTATGGTCAATTCGCCTCGAAGGACGACCTTGCGGCCCAGGCCTGCGCGCAAACGCTCGATCGTTCGGTCGCGCGCTGGACGCAGCTTGCGGCGGGCGAGGATCCGCTCACCGCGATCGTAACCTTGTATCTCGCGCCGAGCCACCGCAACGCGCCCGGCAACGGTTGCGCGCTGTCGGCATTGTCCGGCGACGCGGTGCGCCAGCCTGACGCCGTGCGCAGCGTATTCACGCGGGCGCTGCAGTCTTTTGCCGGCATTCTCACCAAGCTTGTGCCGGGCGTGTCGCGCGCGGCGCGGCGTCGCAGGGCGCTGGCCACGATGGCAGGTCTCGTCGGCGCGGTGATTCTCTCGCGTGCGGTGAACGATGCGGATCTGTCGGACGAGATTTTGCAGGCGGCGGCGAAAGAATTCGTGAGCTAGGCCGCTCGCGCATGTTCCGGCGGTGGGCACCGGTTCGCCGATAAGAACATGCGCCACTCAAGAATTTACAGCCATTTTCGATCGGCCTCCCGAGCGTCGGCGATTCAACGCGATCGGAAATGGCTGTAGCCGCCGAATCCCTTGTCGAAGAAAGGGTTAGGCGTGGCGCGGCAAGAGGTATATGATGTCTTCACTACCGGCACGTTGACGAAATGTCTCAGGCGCCGGTAGCCGAGAGATGCGTGAGCTCCCGCCTGCGAGGGAAGAGGAGCGTCGTGCTCAAAGCAACCACGCCATCCAAAGCCTCGATTTATCGTCGCAAGGCGGCAACTTGCCGCGATCTTGCGGTTTGCGCGAAGTCGGCAATCGATCGCGAGCAACTCCTGGCCATGCGCCGGTCATGGTTGTCGCGCGCCGCGAGCGAAGATTGGCGTGACGGCCTGCCGCCGCCAACCCAAATCAAGGCTCTCTCGGCCGTGCGATTTGTAAACGAGTAGATGACACCAATTGAATCGATCCCGTTGCGGGAGAAAGGCTTAACGTCGTGCGCCTCTATATCTTCAAATCCGAAACGAGAAACGAATTGTGCGCTTTCGCCGACGATATGCGCGGAAGCAAGCTGCCGAAGAATCATGGGCCATGGACCGCGACCGGCATCGTCGGCGAGAACAGCGCGCCGCCGCACAAAATGTCGCGCGAGGCGATCGAGGAGGCCATCGGGACGCAGGGCTTCCAGCTCTGGCGGAAAATGAAGAAGACCGAAGCGGCCTAGCGCGTCATCCCTACGTTGCGGGCAATTGTGGCAGCAAACCGCGCGATTCGAGCGCGCTCCGAAGTTCCAGCAAGGCGCGCGCGGATGCTTCGGCACTGCGCGCCTTCTCCAGGCTTCGAACCAGCGCCTTGAGCGCCGGGTCCTTGTCGCGGATCACCCAGCGGCGCGCGAATACCTGCGCGTCATGCAGGCAGGTGATCCGCACGGACTTGGCAACCCGCGGCAGGCAAGCGTCGAATTGCTGGTTGTCAACCTCATACATCGGACTTGCCCCGCACGGGCTGCGTTGCGAGACGCAGCATTCATTCAAGAAACTTGCAAAAAACTTGATTGAACGGTCCGCCGCGACATCCATCGTGCTGGCCGATGAGTGCAGCATGGCACGGAGCGGGGCTGGATGCGCAGGAAATTATCCGCTTGCGACACGGGCGGTGTAGACATCTGTCGACGATACCGTTGACTTGCCTCCGTGTGCGGTTACGATCCCTTGTGCCCGCTGGGATCTCTCCTGATTCCAGCGGTCATGTGACTTCAAACGAACCCTGCGGGAGAGTCCGGCGTCGCACCGCTCGCGAAACCGGCGCCGAAGGCGCAACCGCCCCGGAAACGCTCAGGCAAATGGACCGCAGGGGGATGAAACTCTGGAAAGCAGCCTGGCCGGAAGGCTAGCGCTCACCGACGGAGTAAGCCGCGAGACCGCCCTTGGCGCGGTATCGTGGCGAAATCTCTCAGGTTCCGCGACAGAGGGGGCTTGAACGGGTAGGTTGCCCGGACGAGTCCTTATGCGGAACAGGTCATGACCCAGGCGCCCGAACTTTCGTCCCAAGCCGCCGAAGCACCGGTGGACGAGACAACTGCGGCGCCCGAGGCGGCGCCGCCCAGTGCGGTACCTTCCGAGGCCGCGGACGTTGCCGCGCCACCGGCCTCGACGCCACTGCGACAGACGCCGCTTCATTCGCTGCACGTCTCCCGGGCGGCTCGCATGGTGCCGTTCGCCGGTTATGACATGCCGGTGCAATACGCCGACGGCATCATCGCCGAGCATACGCACACGCGTACCCAGGCGGGCCTCTTCGACGTCTCGCACATGGGCCAGGCGTTCCTGGTTGGAGCCGATCACGAGATCGTGGCGCGCGCGCTCGAGGCGCTGGTGCCGGGCGACATCGCCGGCCTTGCGCCCGGCCGTCAGCGCTACACGCAGCTCACTGACGATAACGGCGGTATCCTCGACGACCTGATGGTGACGCGCTCGGCCGATCCGGCCGAGGACGGTGTGCTGATGCTGATCGTCAATGCGGCGACCAAAGACGCCGACTATGCGCACATTGCGGCGCATCTACCCGCCGGCGTGCGGTTGATCCGCGCCGATCATCGCGCATTGATCGCCGTGCAGGGCCCGGCGGCGGTGCGCGCGGTCGGGCGGCATTGTCCCGAGGCTGTCGGAATGCTGTTCATGAGCGCGATCACCACGCGCTTCGATGGCATCGATTGTCACATCAGCCGCTCGGGCTATACCGGCGAAGATGGCTACGAGATTTCCTGCAAAGCGACGCGCGTGCGCGCGATCGTGGAGCGGCTGCTGTCCGAGCCGGCCGTGCGGCTGATCGGGCTCGGCGCGCGGGATTCGCTGCGGCTCGAAGCCGGCTTGTGCCTCTACGGTCACGACATCGATACGACGACCTCGCCGGTCGAGGCAGCGCTGACCTGGTCGATCGGCAAGCGGCGGCGCGAGCAGGGCGGATTTCCCGGCGCAGGGCGCGTGCAACGCGAGATCGCGGAGGGGCCGGCGCGCAGGCGTGTCGGAATCAAGCCGGACGGCCGCGCGCCCGCGCGCGAGGGCACCGAGATCAAGTCGGCCGAGGGGGCCGCCATCGGCAAGGTGACGTCCGGCGGGTTTGGGCCGACGGTCAATGGACCGGTCTCGATGGGCTACGTCGAGCGCGCGTTCGCCGAGCCCGGTACCGCGGTGCAGCTCATCGTGCGCGACAAGCCGATGGCGGCGAGCATCGTCACATTGCCGTTCGTGCCGCATCGTTATGTGCGTTAGCGCCGGCGCAAGCGAATTCGATTCTGAACAGGAGGGTTGATGTCGACGCGTTACACCAAGGACCATGAATGGATCCGCCTCGATGGCGATGTCGCGACCGTAGGAATTACGGAGCATGCGCAATCGCAGCTCGGGGACATCGTCTACGTCGAGCTTCCGGAAATCGGCCGCAAGGTCGAGAAGGGCGGCGATGCGGCGGTGGTGGAATCCGTCAAGGCCGCGAGCGACGTCTATGCGCCGGCAAGCGGCGAGGTGGTCGCCGTGAACCAGGCGCTCGACGGCGCGCCGGGCTCGATCAATGAGGAGGCCGAGGGCAAAGGCTGGTTTTTCCGGTTGAAACTGAGCGCGCCCGACGAGTTGAACGAGCTGATGACGGACCAGCAGTACAAGGAATTCCTCGCCACGCTCGAGTGAAACGGAAAGGGCCTTCCATGGCGCATCACTATCGCGCGACGGTGAAGTGGAAACGCGATGGCTCCGCGTTCACTGATCAGCGCTACAGCCGCGGACATAGCTGGAGCTTCGACGGCGGGATCACGGTTCCGGCCTCCTCCTCGCCGCTCAGTGTTCGTCTGCCCTATTCGGTTGCCGAGGCGGTCGATCCCGAGGAGGCGTTCGTCGCCGCGCTCGCGAGCTGCCACATGCTGACGTTCCTCTACGTGGCGGCGAAGCAGGGCTTCGTCGTCGAGGACTATGCCGACGATGCGGTCGGCGAGATGAACAAGAACGAGCGCGGAAAAATGTGGGTGTCCAAGGTGACATTGTCGCCCGCGATCATTTTCTCGGGCGAGAAGCGGCCTTCATCTGAACAATTGGACGAGCTGCACCACCTCGCGCATGACGAATGCTACATCGCCAATTCGGTGAAAAGCGAAGTGGTTGTTCAAGGCGCGATGTCGTTTGCGTGAGGCTATATGACCAATGCGAGGACCGTGAATGCGCTATCTGCCTCTTACGCCTGAAGACCGCAGCGAGATGCTCGCGCGCATCGGTGTTGCCGGTATCGATGAATTGTTCGCCGGCATTCCGGCGGACAAGCGCCTGGGCAAGCTGCCCGACCTGCCGCTGACGAAGTCCGAGATCGAAGTCGAGCGCGAACTCGGGCGGCTCGCCGCGACGAATGTGCCGGCCGGCTCGGTGCCGTTCTTCGTCGGTTGCGGCGCCTACAAGCATCATATTCCGGCCAGCGTCGATCACCTGATCCAGCGCTCGGAATTCCTCACATCCTATACGCCCTATCAGCCCGAGATCGCGCAGGGCACGCTGCACTATTTGTTCGAATTCCAGACGCAGGTGGCTTTGCTTACCGGCATGGAGGTCGCGAATTCCTCGATGTATGACGGCTCGACCGCGGCCGCCGAAGCCGTGCTGATGGCGCATCGCATCACCAAGCGCAAGAAAGCGGTGCTCGCCGGCAATCTGCATCCGCATTATCGCGAGACAGTCGAAACTATTTCGCGCATGTCCGAGCACGTCATCACGGTGCTGCCGCGCGCACCGGACGGCGAGCGCGATATCGTGTCGATGATCGACGATGAGACGAGCTGCGTCGTCGTGCAAACGCCGGATTGCTATGGCCATTTGCACGATCTGCGCCCCATCGCCGAGAAGGCGCACGCAGCCGGGGCGCTGCTGATTGCCGTGTTCACCGAAGCCGTTTCGCTTGGCCTCGTCATGCCACCCGGCGAGATGGGCGCCGATATCGTGGTCGGCGAGGGACAGTCGTTCGGCAATGCGCTGTCGTTCGGCGGGCCCTATGTCGGGCTGTTCGCGACGCGGCAGAAATATGTGCGGCAGATGCCGGGACGCCTCGTCGGCGAGACGGTCGATGCCGAGGGCAAGCGCGGCTTCGTGTTGACGCTGTCGACGCGCGAGCAGCACATCCGCCGCGAAAAGGCGACGTCCAATATCTGCACGAATTCAGGGCTCTGCGTGCTTGCCTTCACGATTCATCTCTCGCTGCTCGGCGAAGCAGGGCTGCGGCGGCTTGCGCGCATCAATCACGCCAATGCGGTGAAGCTTGCCGGCATGCTCAGCGAGGTCCCGGGCGTCGAGGTGCTCAACAAGACGTTCTTCAATGAGTTCACCATTCGCGTGCCGGAGGATGCATCGCATGTCATCGACCAGCTCTCACGCAAAGGCGTGCACGGCGGCGTCGCGGCGAGCGCGCTCGAATGGGAACCGCCCGCATTGCGCAATCTCATCATCGTGGCGTCGAGTGAAGTGAATACGGACGAGGACCGCGCTGCCTATGTGAAGGCGCTGAAGGAGGTTCTGCGATGAACCAGCAAGGCCGCCCCACCAAGTCCGTTGAAGTCGTCGCGCTGATGCCGCCGACCTTCACGGGCAACCACGCGCTGCGGATCGAGGAAGCGCTGATCTTCGAGATCGGCCGCCCGGACGTGACCGGCGTTGATCTCGACGAGCCGGAGGCGTTCGCGCCGTGCCTCGGCGCTCTGGAGCGCAAGGAGCCGATTGGCCTGCCGGGTCTCGCGGAGCCCGAAGCCGTGCGCCACTACGTGCGTCTCTCGCGCATGAACTACAGCATCGATTCAGGAATATTTCCGCTCGGCTCGTGCACCATGAAGCACAATCCGCGCCTGAACGAAAAGATGGCGCGCTTGGCCGGATTCGCCGACATCCACCCGCTGCAACCCGGAAACACCACCGAGGGTGCGGTCGAGCTGATCCACCGGCTCTCGCACTGGCTTTGCGAATTAACCGGCATGCCAGCGGTGGCGCTGTCGCCCAAGGCCGGCGCGCACGGCGAGCTCTGCGGCATGATGGCGATCAAGGCCGCGCTGACGGCGCGCGGCGAGCAGCGTTCCATCGTGCTCGTTCCGGAATCCGCGCATGGCACCAATCCGGCGACGGCCGCGTTGCTCGGCTACCGCGTCGAAGCGGTACCGGCGCGTGCGGACGGCACGGTCGACCCCGAGGAGGTGAAGCGGCATCTTTCCCGGGACGTTGCCGCCATCATGCTCACCAATCCGAACACCTGCGGGCTGTTCGAGCGCGATGTCGTCGCGATTGCCGAGGCGGTGCATGCTGCCGGCGCCTACGTCTATGCGGATGGTGCGAACTTCAACGCCATCGTCGGCAAAGTGCGCCCGGGCGACCTCGGCGTCGATGCCATGCATATCAATTTGCACAAGACGTTCTCGACGCCGCATGGCGGCGGTGGTCCGGGCGCGGGGCCTGTCGTGCTCTCCGCGGCGCTCGCGCCGTTCGCGCCGCTGCCGTTCCTGACGCGGGACAAAGAAGGCCCGCGCTTCGTCTCCCAGGCGGTAAATCTCCAGGAGCACAAGCCGCTCGGCCGCATGTGCGCGTTCTACGGCCAGATGGGCATGTTCGTGCGCGCGTTCAGCTACATGCTGTCGCATGGCTCCGACGGCATGCGCCAGGC
>JBBWZU010000592.1:0-3432 GCA_039649225.1 Hyphomicrobiales bacterium
GCCCTGATGACCCATCTCGACAGCGAGCACGCGAGCTAATACGAACGCTTTCTGCGTCGAGTGTGAATGCCATGCAAATTCTTGTCATCGGTGCCGGCGTGGTCGGCCTTGCCATCGCGCGCCAGGCGGCGCTGTCCGGCCACGAGGTCATCGTCGCGGAGGCGACCGGTGGCATCGGCAATGGCGTCTCCTCGCGCAACAGCGAGGTGATCCATGGCGGCATGTACTACCCGACCGGCTCATTGCGCGCGAAACACTGTGTGCTGGGTCGGCGCATGCTCTACGACTTCTGCGCCGCGCATGGCGTGCCGCACAGACGAGTCGGCAAGCTGATCGTTGCGGTCGACGAGAAGCAGACCGCCAAGATCGAAGCCATCGCCCGGCAAGGCGAGATCAATGGCGTCGAGGGACTGGAATTCCTCGGCGGCAATGCGGCGCGCGCGCTGGAGCCCGCGCTCAACTGCACCGCCGCGCTGCTCTCGCCCGAGACCGGCATCATCGACTCGCATTCCTGCATGCTGGCGCTGCAAGGTGTGCTGGAGGACCGCGGCGGGATGATCGCGTTCAATACTCCGGTCGAGCGCCTGACGCCCACGGCGTATGGCTGGGAGGTCCGCTTCGGCGGCGCGGAGGCGGGCACGCTCGTCGTTGATGCCGTCGTGAACTCGGCGGGCCTCGGTGCGCAAGGGATTGCGCGCGCCACGGAGGGCTATTCGCCCGCGCGCGTGCCGCGCCTGGTGCTCGCCAAGGGCAATTATTTCGGCTTTGCGGGACGCCCGGCCTTCTCGCACCTGATCTATCCGGCGCCGGTCGAGGGCGGGCTCGGCACCCATGTGACACTCGATCTTGCCGGCCGCATGCGTTTTGGCCCCGATGTCGAGTGGATCGACACCGAGACCTACACGGTCGATCCAAAACGCGCGGATTCGTTCTACGCCAGCGTGCGCACGTATTTTCCGGCGCTGCCGGACAACGCGCTGGTGCCGGACTATTGCGGCATTCGGCCGAAGCTGACCGGGAAAGGCGAACCCGCCGCCGACTTCCGGATCGACGGCCCGGCGGATCACGGCCTGCCGCGCCTCGTCCATCTGTTTGGAATCGAATCGCCTGGGCTGACCTCGTCGCTCTCGATTGCCGAAGAGGTCGTGGGGCAATTGCAGGCTTAGTCTTCCGGCCGTTCTTCCGCGTCCGCGGGGAGCGCGGCGGGCTTGGCGGCCACCCGGCGCGATGGGTCGGCGCGCTTCTCGGTGCGTTCATTCGTCGCGGCCTCGCGCCGCTCCTTGGCGGCCATCATGGCGGTCAGCGCGGCTTTCACATTGTCGCCCGTCGCCACGATGTCGCCCGGCCTGAGCGTCGGATCGCTCGCAACCTCGATCTTGGCGAGCCCGAATGCGTCCCTGCCGTTGCAGGTGCAATCCGCAATGAGCTTCTGGCGATAGACGAACGCATTGTCGAGGTCGGCATAGCGCGCGCCGGCGGAGGAGACCGCGTGATCGATCTCGCTGCCGTTGAACACCTGGGTCTTGGCGGCCGGGCAGAATGCGTTGCAGAGCTGGACCGGCGTTGCGTTGGCGTAGCGCGAGATCGGGAAGTAGCGGCCGTCGCACAGCCGCACGCAATAGGCGACCGTCCGGCCCGTCCCATGGCTCGCCTGCGGCGGCGCCGAGCGGTCCTGCGGCTGGCCCGATGGAGGTTCGGCGTAGGAGTTCCCGTCGCGCGGCGCATAGGCGCGCGGACGCGCCGAATACCGGTCGCCGTTGAATAGCGAGTCGAAAAGGCCTTGCGCGGCCGCCGGCGCCGCGGAAACGGCCGCCGCCAGCAGCGCGAACGAGATATGACGGACAAAGGTGAGGCGAAGTCGCGGCGTCACAATCAACTCCCGATATGCGCCGCAATCGGTGGCTGCGCGCATGCGTTACGCGTCGCACGCCGAAAAGTTCCCAACCGGCCCCTCTTGGGCTGATCGAGCGACGGCGACGTTCTGGAAACCAACGAAATCGACCCTAGCGCGCGAAGGTAAACGACCGATAACCATACGGTCTTGGGCTCAAACCTCGACGTCAAAAATACCGCCACCACACATAGAGGTGACAGATCGCGACCGACACGATCATCATCGGAAAGGCGTACATCGTGTAGGTCATGAAACGGAACGGGATGTTGTTGCGTTCCGCGATGCCCGCGACCGTCAGGTTGGCGGAGGCCCCGATCAGCGTGCCGTTGCCGCCAAGGCACGCGCCGAGCGAGAGGCACCACCACAACGGTTCGATCTTGTCGGCCCCGCCATAAGCGGGCGCCATGCTCTTGATCAGCGGGATCATGGTGGCGACGAACGGGATGTTGTCGACGATGGCCGACAAGACTGCCGAGGCCCACAGGATCGCGTAGCCGGCCGACGCCATGCTGCCGCCGGTCGCCGTGACCAGTTGTTCGGCAAGCAGCTTCAACAAGCCGCCATATTCGACGCCATGCACCACCATGAACAGGCCGACGAAGAAGAAGATCGTGATCCATTCGACGTCGCTGAAGGTCTGGTGAATGTTCTGCGCCGCCTTCTCGCTGAGGTGCGCCCAGTTGTCGAGCAGCATCAGCACGGCAGCACCGAGCATCGCGATGGTCGCGGGCTCGAGCTGCAGCGGCCGCGCCAGCACGAAGCCGAGCATCACGACGGTGATGACGACGAGCGATTGCTTCAGCAGCAGCCAGTCCTCGATCGAGGTTGCGGCATTCATCGCCATCACGCGCGCCTCGCGCTCCGCCGTGGCTTTGAGGTCCTTGCCCCACAAGAGGTAGATCATCAGCGCTTGCGCGGCCATCACGACGATGATGACCGGCGTGAGATGAATGACGAATTGATTGAACGATAGTCCGACCTGTGAGCCGATCAGGATGTTGGGCGGATCGCCGATCAGGGTTGCGGTGCCGCCGATATTGGAGGCGAACACCTCGGCGAACAGGAACGGATAGGCCGGGACTTCCAGCTCTTTGACGATCGCGAGCGTGACCGGCACCATCAGCAGCACGGTCGTGACATTGTCGAGAAAGGCCGAGAGCACGGCGGTTGCGAGCTGCAGCAGCAGCAGCATTTTGGCCGGATGGGCTTTTGCCGCCTGCGCGGACCACACCGCGATATACTGGAACATGCCGGAACGGCGCGACACCGAAACCAGGATCATCATGCCGGTAAGCAGGCCGATGGTGTTCCAGTCGATGCCCTTGATCGCCTCTTCCTGGCTGAAGACGCCGATCACGATCATCACGGCCGCGCCGATCAGCGCGATGATGGCGCGGTTGATCTTCTCCGACATGATGACCGCGTAGGTGACGGCCAGAATGACCGTCGACACCCACATCGGGCTCATGCCGAAATAGACGTTGGAAGCCGCGTGTCCGCCCATCAACCAGTCCCCCCAGTTCCGCCGGGGCAAGGTC
>JBBWZU010000603.1:0-10787 GCA_039649225.1 Hyphomicrobiales bacterium
CACGGCCGCGCGCAGAGCGCGGTCGAGGCCGGAGAACGGCTCGTCCATCAGCAGGACGCTCGGGCGCGGCGCGATCGCGCGGGCGAGCGCCACGCGCTGCTGCTCGCCGCCCGAGAGCTGATGCGGGTATTGCGCGGCGTATCGGCCAAGGCCGACGCGATCGAGCGCGGCATGCGCTGCGCGTGTCGCCTCCGCGTTGGGCAGCGATTTGAGCCCGAACATCACGTTGGCGAGGTTCGAGAGATGCGGGAAAAGCGCGAAATCCTGGAACATCAGCCCGACGCCGCGCCGCTCGGGCGGCTCGAAGCGCGCATCCCCGGCGACCTCGGCGCCGTTGATCAGGATGCGCCCGGCGAGCGGGCGCTCGACGCCGGCGGCAAGGCGCAGCAGCGTCGTCTTGCCGCATCCCGAAGGCCCAAGCAGCGAGACGATCTCGCCGGCCGCGATGTCGAGCGAAACGCCCGACACCGCCGTCGCCTTGCCGTATCGGTGCGTAACCTCTTCGTAAGTGAGACGCGCAGCGCCAACCGCGGGCGCCAGCATCTAATCCTCGGACGGCGTCGGCCGCGGCGCGAGGCCGAGATCGAGGTCGCCCGGCTCGAGCGGATCCTCGTCGTCGCGCAGCGAGGTATCGTCCGAGGGCAGCGGGATCGAGAAGCCCGGCGGCAGGCGGCCATCGAGCAGGCCGGTGCCCTTGAGCTCGTCGAGACCGGGCAGATCGCCGATCGCCTCCAGGCCGAAATGCGACAGGAAGGTCTCGGTGGTGCCGAAGGTGAGCGGACGGCCCGGCGCCTTGCGGCGGCCGCGCGGACGCACCCAGCCGGTTTCCATCAGCACGTCGAGCGTGCCCTTGGACACCGAGACGCCGCGAATGTCCTCGATCTCGGCGCGCGTCACCGGCTGGTGATACGCGATGATCGCCAGCGTCTCGTTGGCCGCGCGCGAGAGCTTCTTGGGCTCGACGGTGTCCCGCGCCAGCAACCAGGCCAGATCATTGGCGGTGCGGAACATCCACTTGCCGGCGACGCGCACGAGGTTGACGCCGCGCGGCGCGTATTCGGCCTGCAGGCGGCGCATCGCGGCATCGATGTCGACGCCCTCGGGCAGACGGCCCGCCAGCGTCTTGTTGTCGAGCGGCTCGCCGGCCGCGAACAACAGCGCCTCGATCAGCCGCAGTTCTTCCGGCCGCTGCTCGGGCTGCTCGCCTTGGTCATCGCCGGTCATGTTCTCGCCCTCGACCAGCTCGTTGTCTTGCGTCACGTTGTCTTGCGTCACGTCGGGATTCTTCGCCGGTTCATTCTTCGCAAGTTCGTTGCTCGTCGGTTCGTTGCTCGTCAGTTCCTGGTCGGACCCTTCGTGGTGATCATCGCCGACATCATGGCGCACCACCTCGCGCTGTTTCGCCAGACCCATCATCTTACTCTCCTTGAACGCATTTGTGCATGATCGCGCAATACGAACGGATCATGCGCCGGCCGGCACGCCGGCCTGAGTGTCCCCTGCCCGCTTGCGCAGGAAGATCGGCGCGAAGGCGCCGCTCTGGTTCACCTCGATTTGGCCCTCGCGCACCATTTCCAGCACCACCGCGAAGCTCGACGCCATCGCGGTCGCGCGCTGCGCGGGCTCGACCACATACGAGATCAGATACGCATCGAGCCGGCTCCAGTCGTAGGAGGCGCCGATCATGCGGGTCAGCGCGTCGCGCGCTTCGGCCAGCGACCACACGGTGCGGCGCGCAAAGCGCACATGCGAGAGCGCGGACTTCTGGCGCTGCGTCGCATACGCGGTAAGCAGATCGTACAGCGTCGCGGTCCATTCGGGACGCTTGATGTCGGCAATCGGCTCCGGCGCGCCGCGGGCGAATATCTCGCGGCCAAGCTGCGGGCGATTGTTGAGCTGGTCGGCCGCGATCCTGATGGCTTCGAGCCGCTGCAGGCGCAACGCCAGCGCGGTCGCCATGTCCTCGGCGCTCGGTCCAAGCTCGCCCGCCTGTTCGGGGATCAGCAGGCGCGACTTGAGGTAGGCGAGCCAGGCCGCCATCACGAGATAATCGGCGGCGAGTTCGAGCCGGATTTTGCGCGCCTCCTCGATGAAGGCGAGATACTGCTCGGCCAGCGCCAGCACCGAGATCTTGGCAAGGTCGACCTTCTGCTGGCGCGCGAGCGTCAGCAGAAGGTCGAGCGGTCCCTCGAACCCCTCGACATCGACGATCAGCGCCCGCTCGTCCGTTGCGAGGTCAGCCGATATGGCGGTTTCGAATGCATCGCTCATTTAGATCTTGCTTTTCCTGATCTTGTTTTCCCGGCGCGTGGTCTTGCGCGTAATCCTGAATCTCAAACGCCCGTCATGATGGCGGCGAACTCACCGCGCGCCGCCGCAACATCGAACGCTGCGGGCGCACGCCGCGCGCCGAGCGCCGCGTCGGCGCGCCGTTTGGCCGCGCCTTCCAGCACGGGACTTTCGCCGGCGACCTGCCGCATCTCGTCGAGCTTGCCGTTGCAATGAAGCACGACGTCGCAACCGGCAGCGATCGCCGCCCGGCTGCGCTCGGCCAGCGTTCCCGACAAAGCATTCATCGATACGTCATCACTCATCAGCAACCCATCGAACCCGATGAACCCGCGAATCACTTCACGTACCATCTTGACCGAAGTCGTGGCCGGCGCGACGGGGTCGATGGCGCTAAACACAACATGTGCGGTCATCCCCAGGGGAAGTTTCGCAAGGGGGCGAAAAGCCGCAAAATCGCTTGACTCCAAGGCCCCGGCGTCGACATCGACCACCGGCAGCGCCAGATGGCTGTCGGCGGTGGCGCGGCCATGGCCGGGAATGTGCTTGAGCACCGGCAGCACCCCGCCCTCCATCAGGCCGTCGGTCACCGCCTGCGCGATGATGGCGACCTGCTGCGGCGTCATCCCGTAGGCCCGATCGCCGATGACCGGGTCGCAGTCGCTCACCGGGACATCGGCCAGCGGCAGGCAATCAACCGTGATGCCCAACGCAACCAGATCATGCGCGATCAACCGCGCGCCGAGCTTGGCGGCCTTCAGACCCGCCGCCTGGTCGCGCTCATAAAGCCGCGCGTAGGCGGCGCCCGGCGGGTATTTCGGCCAATGCGGCGGCCCAAGTCGCTGCACCCGCCCGCCCTCCTGGTCGATCAGCACTGGCGCATCAGCGCGCCCGACCGTCTCACGCAAGGCCGTGACCAGGGCGCGCACTTGCTCTGGCGTATCAACGTTGCGCCGGAAGAGGATGAAGCCCCACGGCTCCGCGGCGCGCAAAAAAGCGCTTTCCTCCGCGGACAGGACAAGCCCCGCTATGCCGGTAATAAAGGCCCTTACCATCGGCGCGGCTTAACTGCGCCGCTTGAGGGGGTCAAGACTCGGGGGGGTCAAGCAGGCTGGCCGCTGCAGGCCGGGCCTGTAAATTCAGCCGACGCTGCGCAGCCTTGCGCGATCTGGTGCCAGCCTACCCCCCCGTAGCCGCGACGGCTACGGGGGTGGTCTTTAGATCTGATCAAGGCGGGCCTGACGAGAGGAAAAGAGAACGCGCCTCAGTCGCCGCGGCAGCGCCGGATTCGCTTTACTGATCCATCGTCACGCTCAATGGTGACGGTTCGGCATCCGCGTCCGTAACCCACTTCACGCTCGCGAAACTCCCGCCGCTCACGATAGCGATCCTCGCGATAGCGCGGCTCCCCGACCCGTACGCCGCCTACTCCGGGAACTTCGACACCGACGCCCTGCGCCATCGATGGCGCCGGCGCGAACGAGATTATTGCCGCCGCGGCGGCGAACGCGATAAGCCACTTGATCATTGGATGCTCCGTTGTTGCGCAAAGAAATCGACTGTCCGGCGCAACGAACGGAAGCGGAAAAAAGTTCCGAACATGAGGCTACGGCGCGTTGCTGCCCGGCTGGCGCCAGTTGATACAGCGGTGTTCCAACCCCATCTCGAGGCCGCGGTCGGCGCAGGGCTGAGCGCGGGATTGAGCGAACGCGTTCAGTCTCGATCGTCCCGAAGACAGGCGCCATGCAGACACACAGACTGAGCGGAAAGATCGCCCTGGTGACCGGCGCTTCCTCCGGCATCGGCGAGGCGACCGCGCTGGCCTTGGCGGCCGAGGGTGCGCGCGTCGCCATCGCGGCGCGGCGTGTTCAGCGCCTGAACGATCTGGCCGAGCGCATCCGCCACGGCGGCGGTGAGGCGCTGCCGATCGAAACCGACGTGACGCACGAAGCGCAGGCCACCGGCATGGTGCGGCGCGTGCTGCAGGCGTTCGGACGGCTCGATCTGCTGCTGAACATTGCGGGCGTCGGCGTCGCCGCCCCGTTCCACAACACCACCAGCGCCGAATATCGCCAGATGGTCGACGTCAACATTCTGGGGCTGCTCTATCCGATCCACGCGGCGCTGCCGGCGATGAAGCAGCAACGCGCCGGCCACATCGTCGTCGTCTCATCCGGCACCGGCCGTTATATCCACCCCTCGGTGGTCTATTCCGGCACCAAGCATGCGGTAAGCGCGATGGCGGAGTCGCTGCGGCGCGAAATCGGCAAGGACGGCATTCGCGTGACCTGCATCGAGCCCGGCGCCGTCAAGACCGAGTTCGTCTCGCAGATGCGCGCCGATGTTCGCGCGGCCGTCGCACAGCGATTGGGCGATATGGAGCAACTCGAAAGCCAGGACGTCGCCGCAGCCATTCTCTATGCGGTCACGCAGCCGCAACGGGTCAACGTCAACATCCTCACGCTCTATCCGACGCAACAGGCGTGATGGCGGTCCCGGGGTCGAGCGAAGTGATGAAGCTCCGAACCATCCGCCCGCTCGTGCCTGCGAAAGCGGGCATCCAGGGCCGAGAACTGGATCCCCGCTTTCCGCGGGGATGAGCGGAGCTTAAATCGTCCGCTCAGTTCTTCTGAACGATGCACTGACCGCCGGCGTCCTTCAGGCTGGTGCAGAATGTATTGGCCTGCTCGGAGGTCGCGAACGGGCCGATCTGGGCGCGAAAATAGACGCCCTTGTCGCCGAGATCCGCACGGCGGATGTTGGCGTTCCGGTTGCCGAGCACGTTCGGATATTTCGTCTGCATCGACTGATAGGACGACAGCGCCTCGGCCTCGGTCTTCTGCGCCGAGACCTGCACCACATAGGCGCCACCGGCGGCCACGGCCGGTGGCGTGCGTGCCGCGACCTTGGTGCGCGAGGACGGGTCGGACTGCGGCTGCGGCTGCGGCGCGATCGCCATCGGCCCCGACGGCGCGATCGAGCGTGTGGGCGCGGAGGCGGACGGCGGCGGCGCCTGTGTCGGCGCGGAGGCGGTCGCGTCGGAGCCATCCGGCCGGATGGTCATGGTGCGAACGCGCTTCGGCTCGTTGGCGTTCGCCGGGGGAGCCGGTGCGGTCAGCGGTGCCGCGGCCTGCCCGGACTGGCGCGGCGCGGTCATGGACGGCGTCGCGACCGGAAGCGTCACCGGCTGCTCCTCCCGCGGAACGACACGCTCGGGCGCCGAGAGCGCGGCGATGCGATCCTGGAACGGCTTGCCCTGGGCATCGACATTGGCGGCCGGCGCCGGCGGAACGGTCTTGGCCGGCGTCGTGTCCGCCCTGATCACGGGCGGCGGACCGCCGGAGACCGAGCCGGACGTGAAGGCGCGATAGCCGAACGCGCCGGCGGTGCCGATCACCGCAAGGCCGAGCACCGCTGCGATGGTGACGAGACCGCCGCGCTTGCGCGGCGCAACGGCGCCGTCCTCGTGCGGCGGCATGTGGCCGTCTTCGGCGTAGTAGCCATCGTCGTCGTAATCGTCGGCGGCCGGCAGCGCGACACGATACGGATTGCCGCCACCAACATCATAGGCTTCGCCGACCGGTGCCCGCCTGCCATTATAGGCAGGCTGCGCGCGCGCGGCGTCGTAATGATCCTGCGGCGCGTAGCCGTCGTCCTCCTGGTCCTCCTGCGTCTCATAGGAATCCGCGCGATAGTCGTCATGCGGCGCTTCGGACGGCTCGTCGGCATAGTGATCAGCTTGATCATGATCGTCTTGGCGATCGGCGGGCGGTGCAGGCCGCGCAAGCCATTCCGGCGCCGAACGCGCTTCGGGCGCCGAACGGCGCTCTTCGGGCGCCGGACGATCGCCCGCGCGCAGATTGTCGAGCGGATTGCGCGCGCTGCTGCGTCCCTTGAGATCGGTGAACGGATCGCTCTGCCCGATCAGGCGCGCGAGTTCTGCCAGCGGATCGTTCGCCGGCTCGCGTGCCGGAGACGACGAATAATCGCCAGAATATTCAGGTCGCTTCCGTGTGTCTTCAGCCATACTCATATACTGCCACCGGTCCCCTTCGCGCGCGATCAGTAAAAAGTGGACACCGGTTTTGCGTCCGATCCCGCGCTTAAACTAGCATTTCAACCTTGCCTGACCTTGTCGGCGAGCCGCACCCCCTTCGCCGCGTCATCCGGACCATGCGCTGCATCCGGTCGAGTCTGAGCCAAACCATTACCCCTGGGAATGGCGCAAAAACGGCACCGAGCGAGATTAGCGCATCTCCTCAGGCGCCCCAACTCCGAGCAGCGCAAGCCCGGACGCAAGGACGGTGACAACACCCTGCACCAACGCGAGGCGTGCCACGGTCAAACTTGGATTACTTAGGATAATGAACCGTAAATGTGGCGAGTCTTTGCCCCGCGTCCACTGGGCGTGGAATTCGCTTGCCAATTCATAGAGATAAAAGGCAACCCGGTGCGGCTCATGGGCCCCGGCGGCTGCTTCGATCAGCCGCGGCCAGGCGGCGATTTTCTGCATCAAAGCAAGCTCGGCCGCATCGTCGAGCAGTTCCACGGCGGCTTCCGCCAGAAACGCCGCACGCGCCGCGGGATCGTCGGGAAGCTGCGGAACCTCCTCGCGGGCATTGCGGAAGATCGAATGCCCCCGCGCGTGACCGTATTGTACGTAGAATACCGGATTCTCGCGCGACTGTTCGATCACCTTGGCGAGGTCGAAGTCGAGCACCGCGTCGTTCTTGCGGTACAGCATCATGAAGCGGACGGCGTCCTTGCCGACTTCATCCACGACTTCACGCAAGGTGACGAAATCGCCCGAGCGCTTCGACATCTTCACCGGTTCGCCCGCGCGGAGCAGCCGCACGAGTTGGACGATCTTCACATCGAGCGCGCCCTTCCCGTCCGTGATCGCCTTCACGGCGGCCTGCATGCGCTTGATGTAGCCGCCGTGATCGGCCCCCCACACGTCGATCATCTCGGCAAAGCCGCGATCGAACTTGGACTTGTGATAGGCGATGTCGGAGGCAAAGTATGTGTAGCTACCGTCCGACTTGAGCAGCGGGCGATCGACGTCGTCTCCGAATGCCGTGGCGCGGAACAGCGTCTGTTCACGATCCTCCCAGTCGTCGATCGGCTGGCCCTTCGGCGGCGGCAGCCGGCCCTGGTAGATTTTGTCCTCGGCTTGAAGCTGCTCGATCGTGGCGCGGACCTGGTCCCGGCCTTCGACCAGTGAACGTTCGGAATAGAACACATCGTGCGTGACGTTGAGCGCGGCGAGATCCTCACGGATCATCGCCATCATCATGTCGATGGCCTTGACGCGCACCAGCGGCAGCCATTTGTCTTCCGGCATCTGGTTGAGCGCATGACCATGTTCGGCGGCGAGCGCCACACCGACTGGTTTGAGATAGTCGCCGGGATAGAGCCCATCCGGAATTTCGCCGATGTCTTCGCCGAGCGCCTCGCGGTAACGCAGGAACGCCGAGCGTGCCAGCACATCGACCTGCGCGCCCGCGTCGTTGACATAGTATTCGCGCGTCACATCGTGGCCGGCGAAGGCGAGCAGGTTGGCGAGCGCATCGCCGAACACCGCGCCGCGGCAATGCCCGATATGCATCGGGCCGGTCGGATTGGCCGAGACGTACTCGACATTGACCTTGCCGGTCGCGGCGCCGTGGCCGTATGTGGGACCGGCTTTGATGGCGGCGCGCAGCGCGGCGGCCCAGACCGGGGCCTTGAGCGTCAGGTTGATGAAGCCGGGACCGGCTACGTCGACTTTCTCGATCAAGTCATCGGCGCGCAGCTGTTCGGCAATCGCATCAGCCAGTTCGCGCGGCTTCTTGCCGGCATCCTTGGCCAGCACCATGGCGGCATTGGTCGCCATGTCGCCGTGCGCGGCATCGCGCGGCGGCTCGACCAGGACGCGCGAGAGCGCAAGACCCGAAGGCAGCACGCCGGATACGGTGAGCGCCTCAAGCGCCGCTTGAACGCGCGCCAAAACGGTCGCGAAAATATTCTGGTAAAGGTCTGTCGCCATGTCGCTTTTGCCGGTTTTTTGTGAGCGCGCGCTATCGCAAGAATCCTGAAGGGTGTCAAAAGCAGCCCGTCACAGCACCGGACTGCTCTCAAACAGCCGCGCGTGCTCGTTCAGCGCAAACCGGTCGGTCATGCCCGCGATGAAATCCGCGATCCGCCGCGCGCGCGCGAACGTATCCGTCCCGTCGAGCCCCTGCGCCCACTCGACCGGCATGTCCTCCGGGTGCTCCAGAAAGCGGCCGAAAAGGTCCTGCACCACGCCCTCGCAGGGCGTCATCACATCGATGACGTGCGGATGGCGGTACATGTGGGTCCACAGGAACTCCTTGATGGCGCGGTCGGCCGAGGCCATCAGCGGCGAAAAGCCGACCATCGGCGATGCGGCGGCGCGCACCTCGTCGGCGGTGGTCGGGGCGGCGGCGCCGAGACGGCGCATGCTTTCGGCCAGCACGTCCTCGATCAGCCTGCCGATCAGGCGGCGCACCAATTCGTGCGTCAGCCGCGCCGAATCGATGCCGGGATATTTGTCGCGCACCTCGCGGAGCAGCCCACCGATCACGGGCAGGCCGGAGAGGTCGTTGAGCGAGAACAGATCGGCACGCAGCCCATCGTCGAGGTCGTGCGCGTCATAGGCGATGTCGTCCGCGATGGCGGCGGCCTGCGCCTCGGCACTGGCGTAGCTCCACAGCGCAAGGTCGTGTTGCGCGGTGTATTCGGCGATCACATGCGGCACGCCATGCGCCAGATACCGCCCGACCGGCTGGCCGTCCGGATCGGTGAGCGGACCATTGTGCTTGACGATGCCCTCAAGCGTTTCCCAGGTCAGGTTCAGCCCGTCGAAGTCCGGATAGCGCCGCTCGGTCGCCGTAACGATGCGCAAGGTCTGGGCATTGTGGTCGAAGCCGCCGAACGCGGTCAGGCAGGCATCGAGCGCGCGCTCGCCGGCATGACCAAACGGGGTGTGGCCAAGGTCGTGGGCCAGCGCCAGCGCCTCGGCGAGGTCCTCGTGCAGCCCGAGCGCCCGCGCGATCGCGCGGGCGATCTGGGTCACTTCCAGCGTATGGGTCAGGCGGGTGCGGTAGTGGTCGCCCTCATGGAACACGAAAACCTGGGTCTTGTGCTTGAGGCGGCGAAAGGCGGTCGAGTGGATGACGCGGTCGGCGTCGCGGCGGAAATCGTTGCGCGAGGCGCTGGGCGGCTCGGCATGCAGCCGCCCACGGCCGAGCCCGGGCTCTGCCGCATAGGGGGCGCGTGCATTCACCATCGGAACACCTGCGATTGACCGAAGCCCGCCGCATACTTAACTATCGGGAACAAGACAATAGACTATCCGAGATAAGGCAATAGCGAGCCCAAGCCATGACCGACGTCACGCTGTCCGATAGTGCCGCCAAGCGAATCGGCGAGATCCTGAAAACCGAGCCCGAAGGCGCGATGCTGCGGGTGTCGGTCGAGGGTGGCGGCTGCTCCGGGTTCCAGTACAAGTTCGACATCGAGCGTGCCAAGACCGCGGATGACCTGGTGCTGGCGCGTGACGGCGCCGTGGTGCTGATCGACCCGGTCTCGGTGAACTATATGGCGGGATCGCAGATCGATTTCGTCGACGACCTGATCGGCCAGTCGTTCAAGATCAACAATCCGCAGGCGACGGCAAGCTGCGGCTGCGGCACGAGCTTTTCGCTTTAGGCAGGCTGGCGCCTGCCGGGCCGTCTTGCTCCGTCCGCAGCGCAGAGTGTCGCTCTCGGGTCCAACGAGGTGACAGACCATGGCGCAAGTCTCCGAGCTCGATGATCGCATCGCCATCCTGCGCGACAACATCCGGCAACTGGTCGAACAGGCCGCGGCGGTCTCGGGCGCCGGTGGCGAAGAGCGTGCCGCCGAGCGGATCGCGCAACAGACCGAGGAGCTCGAGCGGCTCATCAAACAGCGTGATGCGCTGGGGAAGAAGTAGCGGAGCCAGCTAACCGAAGCGCACGACCACGTCGCTGGCGGTCTCGCCGCAATCGCAGATGAAGTTGCGCACATCGAGCTGGGAAAAGCGGATGTGCGGTTCCACTGTCGCGAAGCGCATCAGCTTCATGCAGGCGAAACAGAGGGGCAAGCGTGCCGTAAGAAGAGACGGGCGCTGCGCATCGGCTGTTGTCATGACGTCTTCGGCAAAGCAAATCAGTTGGCTGATTCTGCACTGCCGCCGAGTCGCTGACTACACTTTTCTTCCAGATCGTCACGATATGCGGGGTAGTACTACCCGCGCTCCTGTGGCGGGCAAAAGCGGCGGGCGATCAATTCGGCTTCAGGCCGGCGGCCTTGGCGAAGGTCGCATAGCGGGCGATCTCGCCTTTCACATGCGCGTCGAACTGCGCCGGCGACATCGGCATCGCCTCGACACCGAGGGTGGCGAGTTTTTCTCGCACCGCCGGATCGGCCACCGCTTTCGCCATCTCGGCGTTGAGCCTCTCGACGATCTCCTT
>JBBWZU010000642.1:0-9846 GCA_039649225.1 Hyphomicrobiales bacterium
AGCTTACGCAGCCCCCGTTAGCGGAGCGTTAACCTTGTGAACCGTTAATCCGCCTATGAACCGGCCGGCAATCTGTTTGCCGGAGGAGGGGGTGATGGGAATAGTGATCGCATTTCCGGCGGACCGATGTTCCGCCGGCACCGGATCGGCCAGCGCGCACGATGATGGCGGCAGCGTCCTCATTCTGCCGGTGGTCCGCGTCGAACGGCACACCGATCCGAGCGACGGCTTCGGGCCCGGCACGTCATCGCCGCGCGGCAAACGCCGCAAGCGCTGACGCTGTGCCGGGGACAACCGGCACTCGTGTATTGCGGCGGCGGCCCTTGCGGCTGCCTGCGCTGTTTCGTACGGCCTGCGCCACCATTGCGCTCGCGATTATCGCGCTCTCGCCCGCCGGCGCCGGCGATTTCGGCAGGCCGAAGCCCTCGCTGCTGGATGGTTTCATTCCGCCGCAGTTCTGGAAGGGGCCGGTCACCGGCCTGTCGGCCTTTCCGCTCACCGATCTCGAGAATGAGCTGCGCGATCGCTCCTACGCGCTGATCCGTCCGAACGAGCCGCGGGGAAACTGGAGCGCCTACATTGCGGCCATGCAGATCGCGCATTTCTTCTCCAAGCCGGAGAACGACGACGGCCACACCGATTACGCGCGCATGCTGCTTCTGAGCGATGCCCGATCGGAGGCGTCGGCTTACAATCGGCTGATCGAGGATACGACCGCCGACGGCATGTTGATCAGCCCGTTCGTTGCCGTGGCCTGCGCGGTTGCTGATCTCGACCAGAAGCGTCTGCACAGCCTGGCCTATGTCGGCGAGCTCGACGAGCGGGAAATCGCCGGCACTTTTGGCCGCGTGCGCGAAAACCGGATGGTCACCGCCTGGCTTCAGGACTCGCTGCACGAACGTCACGTGTCCTATCGCTATGCGCTGGAACGGCTCGTGATCAAGGTGCCTTCGGTGCTTGCGGTCGATGCGGAGCGTTCGCTCAAGCGCTTTGAGGCAAAGGTTCTGGCCGCGGATGTGCCGCTGACCCAATGCTCGGGCGGCGGGCTGGCCGTGTTAAGGAGCCAGGCCGGACGGCCTCTGGTGACGAAATAATCAGCTTTGCGGCCGGCACTGCGCCGAGGCCAGCGCCCGGCGCGCCATCGTCATCAGGCCGGGCTCCGGGCTGAACGCGCGGATCAGGATCAGGCCGGTCGCGGTCGGCGATTCCACGATCAGCCGGTCCGCCGCCGTGACCTCCTCGTCGTCGGGAAGCTCGGCCCGCTGCTGCGTCGTCATCAGGTCGAGCTCGATCACGCGCCGGCCCGCGGCGCGGTCGTTGATGGCGTAATACGCGATGCCGTTGCGCGAATAGAACGACACCGAGGTATAGGCCTGGCTGACCGGAACGCGCAGCTTCATGGCGCCCTTGGCCAGATCGTAGCGGCACGCCGCCGTCGCGAAGGCCGGATCCATGAACGGCAAGGCGGCATCATCCGGCGTCGGCGCCGGCACCGGCACGATGGTGTTGGCCGGCGTGAACGGCGCAAGGCGCGTATAGGCGTCCTGGGTCGCGGTACGCGGCAGCAGCAGCACGCTGCCAAGGTGCACGATGCCGCCCAGCAGCAGCCCGCCCAGCAGCCAGAGCGCCCAGCGGATCATGCGCAGCCTCCCGCGGTGACGGCGGGCATCGGCGCATCCTTGGCGGTGCGGGTCGCAACGCCGACCGGCGTGTCGTAAAGGCGCAGCACCACGACGTAGCGGTCGATGCCGCCGGTCGGAAGCCAGTTGCCCGGACGCGCGCGCGGGCTGAGCACGATCTCGAACGATCCATCGGCCCGGCGCGCGATCTCCTGCGACGTGAAGCCGAAGCGGTTGGCCGCGTTGGCGACCAGGCGGCCGTCGAGATCGTAGAGCGTGATGGTCCAGAAGCGCGCCGGCGGCGTCGTGCCGGACAACGTGACGGTGCAGCGCCCATCGAGCGTGCGGCCGGCCTCGTCGGACGAGGTGAAGAACGCGACGCCGTCGCCCGATCCGACCGGCAATTCACCGGTGCGCGCGATGCCGGCGCGCGCATAAGGGTCGATGTCGGCCGTGCCGGTCTTCGGCCAGGCGGTCCAGGCGCCGATGGTGATCGCGCCGAACGCGGTGCCGCGCGTCAGCGCGAACTGGGTCAGGCCGAGCCCGAAGGCCGCGGCGACCGCGAAGGCGAATAGGAATCCGAGGAGCAGGCGCACGATTATTCCGATTTCGCCGGCATCAGTTGCCGCGCGGAGCGCTGGTTTCCGCCGCCGCGATCGCGCCCGGCGAAGGAATGCCGGCGCGCTGCCCCGGCGTGACGTTCGGCAGCGGCGCATCCGCAAGGGCGCGGCTCGCATTGTCCATCATCTTCTCGACCCGCAGCAGCACGTCGATCGAGCGCCGCGTCAGCATCGTCGGCCTCGGCGTTGCGGCCTCGCCGGGGGCTGCGGGCGTAGCGGCAACCTGGGCCACCGCCGGCGCCGGGCCGGACAGGCCGGGCAGGGGTTTGATCTCCACGCCCTGATGCGCGTAGGTCATGATCTTCTGCCACGTCATCGCCGGCAGCGCGCCGCCGGTCATGCGATTGGTCGGCGAATAGTCGTCATTGCCGAACCAGACGCCGCACACGAAGTTGCCGGTGTAGCCCATGAACCAGGCGTCGCGATACGCATTGGTGGTGCCGGTCTTGCCGGCAGCCTTGATGCCTTCGAGCTGCGCGCGCCGCGCGGTGCCTTCCTCGACCACCTTGTTCATCATGAAGATCATGTCCAGCGCGACCTGCGGACGGATGACCTGCTCGGGCTTCTTGCCGTCGCGGTCGAAGCGCCAGACCACCTCGCCATTGCCGCTGCGCACCTCGACGATGGCGTGCGGCGCGACCGCCTTGCCGAGATTGGGGAAGGTCGCGTAGCCGCCGGTGTGCTCGAGCACGTTCACTTCGGCGGCGCCGATCGGCAGCGAGGGGGAATCCGTCAGCGGCGTCTTGATGCCCATGCGCTGAGCGGTCTGCACGATCTTGGCGCGGCCGAGCTTCGGGTTGCCGTCGCCGAGCGAGATCGAGAGCTTCACCGGGATCACGTTGATCGAGCGCGTGATCGCCTGCGTCAGCGTCATCGAGCCGGAGAATGAATGGCCGTAGTTCTGCGGGCACCAGTTGCCGATGCAGACCGCCGAGTCGACCACGATCGAGGTCGGCTTGTAGCCATTCGCGAGCGCGGTCGCGTAGACGTAAGGCTTGAACGAGGAGCCGGGCTGGCGCAGCGCGTCGGTCGCGCGGTTGAACTGGCTCTGGCCGTAGTCGCGCCCGCCGACCATCGCGCGCACCGCGCCGTCGAGATCGATCACGACGGCGGCGGCCTGCCGCGCCTTGTAGTCGTTGCCGTACTGGCGGATCATCGACTCGACGGTGTTCTCCGCTTCGCGCTGCAGGTTGACGTCGAGGCCGAGCCGCACCGTGAACACGCGGTCGTGGATCGATTTCGGGAACGTCGCGACCAGCTTCTTCATCTCGTCGAACGCGTAGTCGAGATAGTAGTTGGCGACGCGCTCGTCGCGCCGGTCGATAGCGGTCGCGGGATTGCGCCGCGCGCCGAACACCTGGCCTTCGGTCATGAAACCGGCCTCGACCAGGTTGTCCAGCACGACGTTGGCGCGCGCGCGCGCCGCCGGCAGGTTGATGTGCGGCGCGAACTTCGTCGGCGCCTTGAACAGGCCGGCCAGCATCGCGGCTTCCGACAGGTTCACCTCGCGGGCGGACTTGTTGAAGTAATACTGCGCCGCCGCGTCCACGCCAAAGGCGCCGCCGCCCATATAGGCGCGGTCGAGATAGAGCTTGAGGATCTCGTTCTTGGTCAGCCGCGTCTCGAGCCAGATCGCCAAAAACGCTTCCTTGACCTTGCGCTCGATGGTGCGCTCGTTGGAGAGGAATAGGTTCTTGGCCAGCTGCTGCGAGATCGTCGAGCCGCCTTGCACCACGCCGCCGGCGCGCGCATTCGCCGTCAGCGCGCGCGCGAGGCCCGACGGGTCGATGCCGAAATGGTCGTAGAAGCGACGGTCTTCGGTGGCGAGCGCCGCCTTGATCAGATGGTCCGGATAGTCTTCCAGCGGGATCGCGTCGTTGTGTCGGATGCCGCGCGAGCCGATCTCGTTGCCGAACCGGTCTAGGAAGGTGACGGCGAGTTCCGACTTCTTCAGCCAGTCGTCGTCGGAGGTTTCCTTGAACGCCGGGATCGCCAGCGCCAGCATCACGATCAGGCCGCCGAGGCCGAGCGTCGCGCCTTCCGACAGCGGTTCCACAATGGTCCAGCGGCGCCAGCCGGCGACGTGGAACCGATCCATGAAAGCGGCGAAGCGTTCGAAATACTCGCGCAGCCAGCGCGCGCCGTGGAAGACCGACGAATCGAGCCACGAGTCGAAGCCCAGCATGAAGCGCTTGAGCTTCGGCGAGAATCCCTGATCGAACTGGTCGCGCAAGCGCGTCTCCCGGCGGACGGACCACCATGTGCGAGATTCGCGCCCGCACAGGGCCGAAATACGGCACGGCGCGCCCCGAATCCGCCTAGCCTGTCAATTCATTCACCTCTCTCTAGCGCGTCCAAGGCCGCCCGCCAATGGCTGAAACGCGGCCGGGACAAGAACCGACAAGGCTGGTTATCGGCGCGTCGTAACCGGCTGCGCTCGCTCACTGTTCCGAAAGGGCGAATTATCGCTCGCGCCTGGCCCCGCCGCGGCCTATGTGTGCCGCATGGCTGACGACGCGCCGTTCTGGACCACCAAGCCTCTTGCCGACATGAACCCGCAGGAGTGGGAGAGCCTGTGCGACGGCTGCGGGCGTTGTTGCCTGGTCAAGCTCGAGGACGAGGACACCGCCGAAATCTACTTCACTGATATCGGCTGTCGCCTGCTCGACGGCGAAACCTGCCGCTGCCACGACTACGAAAACCGCTCCGACCGCGTGACCGATTGCGTGCGGCTGAGCGCGGACAATATCGGCGACCTCAACTGGTTGCCGCCGACCTGCGCTTACCGTCTCGTCGGCGAGGGCAAGGGCCTTTACTGGTGGCACCCGCTGGTCTCGGGCGACGCCGAAACCGTGCATGCGGCCGGAATTTCGGTGCGCGCGCGCGTTTTCGCCGACGAGGACGCGGTCCCGGAAAGTGCGCTCGGCGAGCACATCGTCGCATGGCCGGGAAAATGGCCGCGCGGCGCTAAATCTCCCGTGAAGCCCGCTTCTCCGATGAAGCGCCGCGCCGGGTCTTGATTGATCAGCAGCGCAAGGCCGGGTGCGCGCGCAGCCGCGCGGCGGCGAAATCCACAAAGGCTCGCACCTTGGCGGCGGCCTGCCGGCCTTCGGGATAGACCAGTTGCACCGGTAGCGGCGGCAGCTCGTGGTCGGCGAGCACGGCTTGCAGGCGGCCGTCGCGCAATTCCTCATCCACCTGATACGACAAAGGCCGCGCCAGTCCGTGACCGGCGAGGGCGCATGCGATCGCGACATCGCCGCCGTTGACGGTGAGCTGCATGCGCGGCTGTGGCGTTGCCGCCGAGGTGCCGCGAAAGCGCCACGGCGCCCGGCCGCTCCCGATCGCCCGATGCTTTTCGATATCGGCCGGCGTGCGCGGCGCGCCGTTCGCCGCCAAATAGGCCGGCGATGCGACCACGACCCTGCGCACCGTGCCGACCTTGACGGCGGTGAGCGATGAATCAGACATTGTGTCGATACGCAGCGCGACATCGAAGCCTTCCTCGACCAGGTTGACGATCCGGTCGACGAACATCGCGCGCGCATTGACTCTCGGATGCTGCTCCAGGAAGTCGAACAGCAACGGCGCGACATGCATCCGGCCGAACATCACCGGGGCGGTGACGGTGAGCAGGCCCTGCGGTTCCGCGTGGGCGTTGCGCGCCAAGGCCTCGGCGTCCTGCAGGTCCGCGATGATGCGCTTGCAGTCGGCGAGAAACCGCTGACCCGTCTCGGTCAGATTCATCTGGCGCGTCGTCCGGTTCACGAGCCGCGCGCCCAGCCGCCGCTCCAGCGCCGCGATGGCGCGCGTCACGACCGGGGGCGACAGCCGCAACAGCCGCGCCGCCGGCGCAAAGCCGCCGGACTCGGCCACCGCGATGAAGACGCGCATGCCGTCAAGCTGATCCATCGTTTTCTATTGTTCCGCGCGCCGCAACTGTGAAGTGCCGGTTGTGATGATTCCGCGAGCCGAAAGTGGCGGCTATCGTCGCTAGATGTCGTTCGCGTGTCCTCTGCGCACGTTGTGCGACGACCTCGATGCCGGCGCAAGCGATGCGCTTGCCTTTCGGACATTCTGTTCGAATGCGCCGCCTCTCATTCACGGAGTTTTGATATGCTGGCCTTGTTTCGCCGCGCGGCGCTCGCCTTTGTGGCGGTCTGGCTCGTTTCCGGCGCGGCATTCGCCGCGCAGGGGCAGCGAACATATTATCGCACCATCGCGGTCGACGGCGTGAAGATCTTCTATCGCGAAGCCGGCGATCCGAAAGCGCCGACCATTCTGCTGTTGCACGGACTTCCGAGCTCATCGCACATGTTCCGCGATCTGATCCCGCTGCTCTCGGATCGCTATCACGTCGTTGCGCCGGACTTCCCGGGTTTCGGCTTTTCGGACGCGCCGGATCGTGCGCAGTTCGAATACTCCTTTGAAAACCTGAGCAAGGTCATCAGCCGCTTCACCGAGCTTGCGGGCCTGCATCGCTATGCGATGTATATCTTCGACTATGGCGCGCCGATCGGCTTTCGCATGGCGCTTGTGCATCCGGAGCGGATCACCGCCATCGTCTCGCAGAACGGCAACGCCTACGAGGAAGGCCTATCGGCGAATTTCGAGCGGATCAAGAAGGCTTGGGCCGAACCGACGCCGGCAAACCGCGAGGCCCTGCGCGCCGGTCTTGCGCCGGCCGCCAATCAGCGGCGCTATTTCGGCGGCGTCACTGAAGCGGATCGATGGCTGGTCGCGCCGGAAAGCTTCACGCTCGATGATGCCTTGATGACGCGGCCTGGCATCGACGAAATCCAGCTCGATCTGCTCGCCAATTACGGGTCCAATATCGAGCAGTATCCGGCCTATCAGGACTATCTGCGCCGGCACCGTCCGCCGCTGCTTGCGATCTGGGGCAAGAACGACGCCGGTTTCCTTCCCGCCGGCGCGCAGGCCTTCCGGCGCGATGTTCCGAACGCCGAGATCAGGCTGCTCGATACCGGCCATTTCGCCCTGGAAACCCACGTCCGCGAGATCGCCGACGCGATGCGCGCGTTCCTCTCCCGGCGCATGATGCCGAGACAGCCGGCGCAAAAGCATCTCCCGGCGCAATAGCATCTACCAGGGTACCCACCGGAACAGCAGTGGTGCGGCTCGCGCGGAACCTGGTGTTTTTTTCGCAACCATTGCGAATCCCAGGAACCGCTCTGGCGTGTCGGCGTTGTTGTGCCAGCAGGGCGGCGACCCCGTGCCCCCCGTCCCCGACGCCGCCCTACTTCAGCCCCGGCCGGACGTTCCTCCCGATAGTCCGGTCGGGGTGGCTCTCGATCAAGCGCGACGACAATGGGGGCTCCTTCCAGAACCAGAAAAAGACTGCAGGAGACGACGATGTCCAGCAGCGCCGACTATCGCAATGCCGAGCATGAACGCAGCCGCGCCCCGGAATACGGCGCGACGCCACACGTCACCGAAACCGTGACTGAAGCGCGTCAAGGCGTGACCGGCCACAACGTGCGCACCGTGCTGGCGGTCAGTCTCGCCGCCGTGGTGATTGCTTTTGCGGCGATCTACGCGCTGTTCTTCGCCCATTGATGCAGGGCGCCGGTCCATCGCTGCATGCCGGACGACCGGCATGCCAGCCTTGCAGCAAAACTTATTGAATTCACTCACGAACGCAGCATTTATCGCGGGTAACGTTTGCTGCGCCCGCCTGCCGGGTCGGTAACAAAAACCCGGAGATCTGTCGTGACCGCCCCCTCGGCGCCGCCTGCGCGGCTCGATCATGCCGCCATTCGCCGCATATTCATTGGCCTGATGCTGGCGATGTTCCTATCCGCGCTCGATCAGACGATCGTGGCGACGGCGCTCGCGACCATCGGCCGCGCCTATGCGAATGTCGAGAACCTCACCTGGGTGGTGACGGCCTACCTGCTCGCCGCGACCGTCGTCACGCCGCTCTACGGCAAGCTCTCCGATGTCTACGGCCGCCGGCGCGTGCTGCTGACCGGCATTGCGATCTTCATCGTCGGTTCGGTCGCTTGCGCGCTCAGCCCCTCGATGCCGGCGCTGATCGCCTCGCGCGCGATCCAGGGCCTCGGCGGCGGCGGCCTGATCGCGATGTCGCAGACGATCGTCGGCGACGCGGTCAGCCCGCGCGAGCGCGGGCGTTATCAGGGTTATTTCGGCGCCGTCTTCGCGGTCTCGTCGATTGCCGGTCCGGTGCTCGGCGGCGTGTTCGCCGAGCATCTGCACTGGAGCTTCATCTTCTGGATCAACGTGCCGCTCGGCCTGCTGGCCCTCGGCATCACGGGACGCGCCCTCAAGGCGCTGCCGCGGCACGAGCGCCCGCATCAGATCGACTTTCACGGCGCCGCCCTGATGGTGACGGCGACGATCGCGCTGCTGCTCGCGCTCAACTGGGGCGGGACGCGCTACCCGTGGAGCTCGGCGCAAATCCTCGGCCTGCTCGGCGCGGCCGTGGCGTTGTTTGCGCTGTTCATCGTGCGCATCGCGACGGCGGCCGAGCCTTTCGTGCCGCTCTCGATCATGCGCAATCGCGTGGTCGCGGCGGCGATCGGCTGCGCGTGTCTCGCCTACGGCACGATGATCGCGCTCACGATCTACGCACCGGTGTATTTCGAGGTCGTGCTCGGCCAGTCGGCCAGCGGGGCAGGGCTCACGCTGATTCCCTTCATGGGCGGCGTCGTGGTCGGGTCGACATTCGGCGGACAGATGATGTCGCGGCTCAAGCACTACAAGCGCGTCGGTCTCGTCGGACTGCCGCTCGCGGCCGTCGCGCTGATGCCGCTGGTGGTCTTTCCGGCGCAGCTTTCCATTGTCGCCGTCGCGTCGTTTTTGCTTGTCGCCGGCGCCGGCATGGGCACGGTGTTTCCGATCACCACCGTCTCGGTGCAGAACGCGGTGCTGCCCTGGCAGCTCGGCACCGCGACCGGGGTCGTGAACTTCGTGCGCTCGCTCGCCAGCGCGCTGCTGGTTGCGCTCTATGGGGCGTTCCTGTTCGGCGGCGTCGGTGTCGAGATCGGCGGCGCGCAGGGCGTGACCTTGGAGGCGCTGGCCGCGGCCGGCCACAATGCCGCATCGCTGGCCGGACATTTCCGCTGGATCTTCGCCGCGGCGGCAACCTGCCTGAGCGTCTCCTGGCTGCTGCTGATCACCATGGAAGAGCGGGCGCTGCGCGCCGACGCGCCGCGCATGCCGGACGCCGTGCCGGCGCCGGCGGAGTAGGGGGCCGAAGCTCTGATGATGGCGTGCGAAAAGCGGGGATCTGTGTGTTGCGCTCCATTGACTCGAACGGCGAACATGTTCATGTTTCGTTCCTGTTCAAGGAGGCTGGCATGTTTCCAAAATCCGGGCGCGAGAGCCTGATCGCAGAGATCGACCGCGAATATCCGCACCAAATCGTCCTGCCCTCGGTTCTCGCCGACGACACCGAGGACGACATCGTCTGGTTTCTCGATCGCCGCATCGGGCGCTGGGACATGTACGCGGACCTGCGCGGCGAGAGGCCGATCGTGCGCTACTGCTTCGCCGATCAGCGCGACGCCGCCGCGTTCAGTCTGCGCTTCGTCGCCGGGACGGTGAGGAAGGTGGGGTGAAGGTCG
>JBBWZU010000680.1:0-4555 GCA_039649225.1 Hyphomicrobiales bacterium
TCGAAGATCGCCCACGCGTTGACCACCACCCACGGTCCAGGAAAAATTTCGCGATCCTTAAAGCGCCGGATACCGTCGAGCATCGCTCGATATGCGGCGTCGGCCCGATTGAGGAAGAAGTCCTGAATTTTTCCGATCCGCGCTGGAAGCATCGGGAGATCGAACAGCTTAGCATCGGGCGCAATGGACAGGATGTTGCGCGCGACCAACATGCCGTGGCCGCCATAACGGTTCTCCGGTCCGTTTCCGGGAGCGCCCGGAATCGAGTCTCCGACCTGCCAGCCATCGGCGTAGGCATTGCCGAGGCGGATGCTGTCGAGCCCTTGATCGACAATGACGACGTTGACATGCGACCCACGCGCACCCGTCCTGCGCAGACGGATTTGGTCTTTGACATAGGGCACGCCCAGCAACTGCTCCGCAGCCGATCGATCTGAAAAGACCGAGCCGGATGCCTGGCCAGGACACCAATGCTCCGCCCCGGCAAAGGGCAGATCGGCACCGGCACCCGCGAACACGCCGCCCGGCTTCCCCGACCTGATGAAACTGAGGACCTCCCTGATCGTGTCGCGGACACGGTCATCCGCCGTCAGCGCGACGACCAGCTGTTTTGGCGGCATGTCTCGAAGCCGCTTCTTCATATCCGCGGGTAGCGAGCGCGACGGCAAGCCCCTCACCTGCAGCCTCTTGTCGAGAAAGCGCGCCTGTTTGGGCGGAAGATGCTCCCTGATGTATTCACGCACCCATTCGGCGTCTTGCGCTTGGTAGCGCTCCCAAAGAGCCCCGTTCGCATTTAGAACAATGTAAAGCTTTAGATTTTCGTTTGTCATGCTGTTGCCCCTCTTGGAGACGCAGGCGTGCCATTGCCATGGGCTCGCGCGGCGCGTGCGTGCCGGGGGCTAGGCCAATGCAATCGCGCCAATCATAATGGATGTAGCGCCTATTCAACAAATCCTTGGTCCGTATGCCTAGTAGCCCACCAAATGGCGAAAGCACGTCCGTCATCGCGCGTCGTTTGGCGGCGATCGCTTTCGTGGACATCGTGGGCTACTCGATCCTCATGGCGCGCGATGAGACGCGCACGCATCAGCGCTGGATGACGATTCTGAACGAGGTGATCCGCCCGCAGGTCAGGCAGCACCGCGGCACGATCGTCAAATCCACCGGAGACGGCATCCTGGCGGAATTCCCGAGCGCCTTCGACGCCGTCGAGTGGGCGCTCGAGGTCCAGGGGACTCTGCACCGAGAAGCGGATGACGGCGCAGGCGCTCCAGTCGCTTTGCGCATTGCAGTCCATCTGGGCGACGTGATCACGACCACCGAGGATATCTACGGGGACAACGTCAATCTGACCGCACGCCTGCAAGCCTTTGCCGAGCCCGGCGGCATCGTGCTGTCCGAGACGGTCTTCGATCTCGTGCGCGGGAGCCTCGCCAGGCAGGCAAGGGACCTTGGTCTGCTCGAATTGCAGAATTTCGAGAAACCGGTGCGTGCGTTTGCGTTGGATCCCGCGGCCCAGAATATCAGGGTACCTTTCCTGGCCCGGCCCGCCCGATTGCCTTCGATTGCCGTCCTGCCGCTCCAGAATATCGGAGGGGACCCGGAGCAGGATTATTTTTCTGATGGGATTGTGGAGGATATCACACTGTCCTTGGCCGGACTGCGGGAAGTTGTCGTGATCTCGCGGGGATCGACGCTCGCGTATCGGGGGCGACAGCCCGATCCGCGCGAGGTCGGCCGGACGCTCGGGGTTCGCTACGTGTTGATGGGAAGCGTGCGCAAATCCGAACGGCTGATGCGTGTCAGTGTGGAGCTATGCGACGCCGACACCGGTGCAAATCTGTGGGGACAGAAAGAGGAGGTCCCGCAAGGTGAGTTGTTCGACATTCAGGATCGTCTGGTCCGGCGCATTGTCGCCGGCATCGCTCCGAATGTGCGAGCAGCGGAACTGCGCGCTGCGATGAGAAAAAGGCCGGAAAACTTCAACGCCTATGACTTCACGCTTCGGGCGCTTCATACCATCCATAGCCTGGAACTGAACACCTTTCTGCAGGCGCGCGACTACCTGAACAAGGCGATGGAGGAGGATCCCAATTTCGCGATGCCGGTCGCCTGGGCGGCGCGGTGGCACAGCATCTTCGTCGGCCAGGGGTGGTCCGCCAATCAGGCACAGGACTCCGCGACGGCGGTCGAGTTGGCGCTCAAGGCCATCGAACTGGACGACCAGAACGCGCTGGCGTTGGCGACATACGGACACCTGCGTTCGTATCTTTTCCACGACTACGACAGCGCATTCTCGTATTTCGACCGCGCGTTGGCCGCATGTCCCAACCATTCCCTCGCGTGGCTGTTGTCGAGCGGGACCCTGAGCTACGTCGGCCGCAGCGTGCAGGCGGTCCAGCATGCCGAGAAGGCGCTACAGCTTTCACCATTGGATCGCAGCCTGTTTTACTACTACACCTTCCTGAATCTGGCTCACTATGGGAACGGCACTTACGAGCAGGCCGTGAAGTGGGGCAAGATGTCGGTAAGCGAGAATCCCAACTACACGGCCAATCTCCGAATTTTGACCGGCGCACTCGTTGGAGCCGGCCGGGTGGATGAAGCGCGCGACGTTGCGGCTCAACTCCTGCGCCTGGAGCCCGGCTTCCGCGTCGGCGTCTGGGGGCGAACGCGGCTTCCATTTCGCGATCCGGAAATCAGTGAAAAGTACATGGAGCATTTGAGAACTGCGGGTTTGCCCGACTGAAGGGCGCTAAAGACCGCGCAGTCGCACTGGAGGAGAGGAATATGCGTCGTGGAATAGGACCGGCGGATGCGTCGGACGCTTCAGATGCCTCCGATGCCTCGGACGCCTCTGATGCCTCCGACGCCTCGGGGGTCGCGGTTGTCATGGGGAGAGGCGCGTCGCGCCGTCCGATCGGTGTTTCGCCCGCTCTGAAGAAGGTCGCCGACGCAAACGGCAACCTTGAAGACTGGTTCCGCGGAAGCAAGTGGCCGCCGGCCGACTATGCGGACAATCCGTGGCCGAATACCAATGCGACCGAATTTCCACGCCGGTACTGGAGCTCGTATCACTATTCAATTGTGGTGCTCGGGGAGTTTGTGTCGGCGAAAGGTGGCACTTCGAGCAATCCCCTGACATGGGACACGATCACGCTGCCGCAGTATCCGAAGGGTACGGTACTCAAGCGTGAACTCGACGAGTTGCTGGAGCTCGTCGAATACCGCCCGGGCGTGATGTCGGAGGCGATGGCGCAGAAATCCGGTCTCGGGCCCTACTGGCGCGGGCTACTGATGTTCAATGCGGATTCGCATCCATGGACCTGCGATCTCCTCGAGATCGCATCGCGCGTCGGGCAGTTTCAAGCGATGCACTACAAGAACGAGTTCAATCGGCCGCGGCCGTCGCAGCTTTCTCCGGCGCTCATGCCGCCGATCGCCGTGCCCGGGCACGCGGCGTATCCGAGCGGTCACGCGACCGAGGCGTACCTGATGGCGAAGTGCCTTGAAAAAGTGATGCCCGTCGCGGCTTCGACGCCGGTGGACCCGAATGACCCCGAGACCACGGCCCTGCAACGGATGGCGCAGAGAATTGCGAGAAACCGGGAGGTTCTCGGCGTGCACTATCCGTCCGACAGCGCCGCCGGAAAAAAACTGGCGGAAGATACTTTTGCGATTCTGCAAAAATGCAAGACCGTAAACAACACCACCAATCCGTCGAAGCCAGGCATCATTCAGCGCTCGCAACTGGAATGGGACCCGCGCAACTGATCAGCGTTGTGCCGCATCCCGCCAAAAAAAATCGCGCGCGGCCGGTTGGCACAAGCCGCGCGCGTCGAGGAGATGGCGGGGGGATCGGGGAAACCACCTCCCGACAACCGGCGTCAGGCTGACAAGGCGAGACGCCGGCTGAAGGCGAAAGGGATCAGAAAGGGCTCCGGTTGACGTTTGCGTTGTCCAGAGTTGTGCCTGAGCGCCCGCCGGCGCGCGAGCGTGATGATCGGCATCGTTCGGCCGCGCGCGGCCCGGCGGCGGCGGTTTTATGCGGATCGGTGCGGAGCTGTGCGCACCGGCAGACGCGGTCTGGTCACAGAGTCGGCGCCGCGCGGGCGATTGATGTCATTGCGATCGTCGAACATTGCCTTCTTCCGTCGCGTCGGATTCGGGGGCAACATTCTATCGCGGCGCCTTGTTTCGCCGCAAACAAGTTCCAGCGCATGCTCGGCGGCAATGAGGCGAATTCAACCTCAAAGAGTTCTTTATCGTTTCTATTGAAAGAATAAATTTTGCTCATTGGGGATCAAAGCGCATCCTTGCGATGGGGGGCTCCTTCAACGGGAGGGCCCTATGCTCAAAGTCACGATCCTGGTTTGCTCGATCTGCGCCGGCGGAACCGCTCTCTGGCTGAAATCGGGCCCGTCTTCACCGGAGAGCGGGACCATGGCAATGCCGTCGATCCAAGAACTGCATTTGCAAGCCGGAGCCGCTTCCTTGCCGGACCGGACGATCAAAGAAGCGTACTGAGAACAGCGCGCGGCTTCGTCAAAATTTC
>JBBWZU010000430.1:0-4217 GCA_039649225.1 Hyphomicrobiales bacterium
TGATCGATGACCTTGCAGCCGAAACCCGTGATCACGCCTTCGCCATTGCGGACGTCGAGCACGCCGTAGCCGTAGTGGCCGTCGTTCACGAAATGCGTCTCGACCAGGAAACGGCCCGGCCCGAGCGGGTGAAGCGTGGTCGTGTCCGGGCTCTTTGGCTTGCCGGTCTCGTCCAGCTCGCGGATCGTAAGGCTCTGGTCGGCGGTGAAGACCGTGAGCGTGTCGTTTTTTTTCCAGGGCGCGCGCGCATCGTCGCGCTCATAGGTTTCGAACTTGGCTCCCGGAAGGAATGGAAGAACACGGCTGTCTGGGCCGAGCAGGGGTGTTTTCGACGTCACGCAGCCCGCGACGGCGAGGCCGAGCGTAAGGATCAGGATGCGTGGAAGAAAAGACATGCGAGGCCTCCCCTGAATGCGAGGCGCGGCCCCGTTCTAAGATATGTCGGACGATAACGGCTTTGCGTTCACGCCGCGGCTTCTTTTGCCCCAAACTTAGCTTTTGACCTCACTCACACAGCTTCTGCCCGTCGAGCAGCGCGCGGAGTTGAGTGGCTATGCCTGGCACGCAGGCCGGTTTCGCGATCTCCTTGGCCTCGTCCTTGCGGCCACCGTCGAGCAGAACCAGCGCCAGGATGGTATGGATGCGCTCCGGCAGGTCGCCGCCGGTGATCGCGCGCCGCCACAGGCCTTCCTCGGCGAGCCCGGCGCGCAGCGCTTGCTCGGCGCCGGCGCTATCCTTGGCCTGGATCAGCGCCAGGGCGTGCAGGAAGTGCAGGCGCGGATCGCGCGGATAGCGCGCGGCCAGGTCGGCCGACTGGGTCCCCGCCGCGTCGTTTGCCGGGATGGCGCCCGGCGGGGCGAGCCCGGCGCTCAACTCGTAGACCGGATAGTTCTGCCGGGCGAGCGCGGCCGCGGCGGCGAACCCCGCCAGCCCCATGACGGCAACCGCCAATGCGGCGGCGCGCAGGCGCGGACGCGCTTCCTCGCGCGGCCACAGCGCGAGCAGCATGAAACCGACGGCAACGCCGCCGATTGCCCCGCCGAAGTGAGCCGCATAGTCGACTTTCACGCCCTTGACCACCGAAGCCAGGGGCAGCAGCGAGGGCAGGAGCACGTAGACGGCATTCATCTGCAGGCTGGTGCGCGTTGATCCTTTTGGGAAATGCCCGCTGAGCACCAGCATGCAGCCGAACAGCGCCATCACGGCGCCCGAGGCTCCGACCGAGACGATGACGTCGGAGTTGAGCATCAGGGAAAAAAGCGCGCCGCACAGCGCGCCGACCACGAACAGAGCGCCGAACCATGCGCGCCCGATCAACGGCTCCAGCACGTAACCCGCAAGCCCGAGAGCGATCACATTGAGCAGGATATGCTCAAAACCGCCGTGCAGCAGCGGCGCCGTCAGCATCCGGTACCATTCGCCGGACTCGAGGACGAGCTTGCCCATCAGCCCGCCGAACGCCAGCAGTGTTGCGACGGACGGCTGCTTCAACTGATCGGTGCCGTCGACGCCGAACGCCATTTCGGCCGCGAAGATCGCCACCAGCACGGCGATGATCGCCGCGGTCAGCCAGGGAAAGGACGGCGGCGCGAGCGCGACCGGCTCGGGGGCGACGATCGCTTCGCGCGGCGCACCGAGCAGGCCTTCGATGAAGCGTCGCATGCCGCGCGAGCGATAATCAGCCGTCGTCCATGGCGTCGACTGCCGCGGATCCACGGCCCAGGCCGAGACTTGCGCCTTGGAAAAGAAAGAAGGTCGTTTGATCTCACCGAGCCGGCCCGGCTGATCCGGGGTCGCGGGGCCGACTTCCATCAGGTGGATGTACACCGGCATCCTGGCGCCGTTCACGCGGCCGGCGAGAACGCGGCAGTCTTGCGCAATGGCGCGCACGCGTTCCGCCGGCAAGGTGAATACCTTGTCCGGATGTGCCTCGCGGTCGATCAGCGCGATGATGATCGGCGTATAGCCGTCGGTGAAAGTGAGAATGATGTCGCTTTGCGCGGTGATCTCGCCGGCTTCCTGTGGGGCGCCGGGTACAAAACCGCGCTTGGCGACCAACTGCTTGGCGAGATAGAGGCAAAATGTCTCGCCTGAAACCGAGACTTGCGCATCCTGTGGTGCCGGCTCGGCAACGTCCATCGCTTTGTCCCGAATTTCCTGCGGTTCGCTTCGCCGTGCGGCGCCCTCGTTCGCGAACGTTAAGGATGGAAGGACACGAGCAGTTTGTTGATCTAAAGGCGGTTTTATTCCGCCGCCGCTTTCGCGTGACCCAGCCGCCGGTTGAGCGAATGCATCAGCTCTTCGGCGGCCTCGGCGATCACGGTGCCCGGCGGAAAAATCGCCTCGGCGCCGGCGGCTTTCAGCGCCGCGTAGTCCTGCGGCGGGACGACACCGCCAACCACGATCATGATGTCGCCGCGGCCTTGTTTCTCAAGTTCTGCTTTAACTTCAGGAACCAGCGTCAGATGCCCGGCGGCGAGCGATGACAAGCCGACCACATGCACGTCATTCTCGACCGCCTGGCGCGCCGCCTCGGCCGGTGTCGCGAACAGCGGCCCGATGTCGACATCGAAGCCGAGATCCGCGAAGGCCGACGCGATCACCTTCTGTCCGCGGTCGTGCCCGTCCTGGCCGATCTTGGCGACCAGGATACGCGGGCGGCGGCCTTCGTCCTGCTCGAACTGGGCGACCAGCTTCTGGATGCGCGCGACACCATCGGTCATGCCGACCTCCCGCTTGTAGACGCCGGACAGCGCCTTGATCTCGGCGCGATGGCGCCCATAGACCTGCTCCAGCGCCATCGAGATTTCGCCGACCGTTGCCTTGGCGCGCGCTGCATCGACCGCGAGTGCCAGCAGATTGCCGTTGCCGCCGTCGGCGGCGCGCGTGAGCGCGGCGAGCGCCGCCTCGACGGCCTTTGGATCGCGCTCCTTCTTCAGCCGCGCCAGCTTCTCGAGCTGCATCACGCGCACGGCGGAATTGTCGACGCGCAGCACGTCGATCGGCTTTTCGTCGGTCGGCTTGAATTTGTTCACGCCGATGACCGACTGCGCCTTGGAGTCGATGCGCGCCTGCGCCTTTGCGGCGGCTTCCTCGATGCGCAGCTTGGGGATGCCAGCCTCGATCGCCTTCGCCATCCCGCCAAGCTCTTCGACCTCGCGGATGTGGCTCCAGGCTTTCGCCGCAAGGTCCGCGGTCAGGCGCTCGACATAGAACGAGCCGCCCCAAGGGTCGGCGATGCGCGTGGTGCCGCTTTCCTGTTGCAGGAAGAGCTGCGTGTTGCGGGCGATGCGGGCGGAGAAATCCGACGGTAGCGCCAGCGCCTCGTCGAGCGCGTTGGTGTGCAGCGACTGGGTGTGGCCTTGCGTTGCCGCCATCGCCTCGATCGCGGTGCGCACCACGTTGTTGTAGACGTCCTGCGCGGTGAGCGACCAGCCCGAGGTCTGCGAGTGCGTGCGCAGCGACAGCGAGCGCGGGTCCTTCGCGCCTTCCTGCTTCATCAGCTTGGCCCAGATCAGGCGCGCGGCGCGCAGCTTGGCAACCTCCATGAAGAAGTTCATGCCGATCGCCCAGAAGAAGCTCAAGCGTGGGGCAAAACGATCGATGTCGAGCCCGGCTTTCTGGCCGGCGCGGACGTATTCGACGCCATCGGCGAGCGTGTAGGCAAGCTCGAGGTCCTGCGTCGCTCCCGCCTCCTGCATGTGATAACCGGAAATCGAGATCGAATTGTATTTCGGCATGCGCTCGGATGTGAACGCGAAGATGTCCGAGATGATGCGCATCGAGGGCGCCGGCGGATAGATATACGTGTTGCGCACCATGAATTCTTTAAGGATGTCGTTCTGGATCGTGCCCGACAGCTTCTCCGGCGGCACGCCCTGTTCCTCGGCTGCCACGATGTAGAGCGCGAGCACCGGGAGCACCGCGCCGTTCATGGTCATCGACACGCTCATCTGGTCGAGCGGGATCCCCGAGAAGAGCGTGCGCATGTCGTAGATCGAGTCGATCGCGACACCCGCCATGCCGACATCGCCGAGCACGCGCGGATGATCCGAGTCGTAACCGCGATGGGTCGCAAGGTCGAACGCGACCGAAAGACCCTTTTGTCCGGCCGCAAGATTGCGCCGATAGAAGGCGTTGGAATCCTCCGCGGTCGAGAACCCGGCATATTGCCGCACCGTCCAGGGCTGCGTGACATACATGGTCGGGTAGGGGCC
>JBBWZU010000702.1:0-3482 GCA_039649225.1 Hyphomicrobiales bacterium
GCCGCCGGCGATATCGACGTGCTGGTCAACAATGCCGGCGTCATCCCGAGCGGCACGCTCTGGGATGTCGACGAAGCCAAGTGGCGCGCCGGCTGGGAGCTGAAGGTCCTCGGCTACATCAACCTGACGCGCGCGATCTATCCGCGCATGAAGGCGCGCGGCGGCGGCGTCATCATCAACAATATCGGCAATGGCGGCGAGGTGTTCGATCCGGCCTATGTCGCCGGTACCACCGGCAATGCCAGCCTGATGGCCTTCACCCGCGCCATGGGCGGCCATTCGCTCGACGACAATATCCGCATCGTCGGCGTCAATCCGGGACCGGTGGATACCGACCGCATCTACAATATGCTGAAGAAGCGCGCGGCGGACTGGCTCGGCGATGCGGGCCGCTACAAGGAGCTGGAGCAGCGCTATCCGCTCAAGCGCCCGGCTCACGTCCACGAGGTGACTGATCTGATCGTGTTCCTCGCCTCCTACCGCTCCGGCTACACGTCCGGAGCGATCTTTACAGTCGATGGCGGCATCGCGTCGCGCCGCTCGGTAATCTGAGGGAGGACGCCATGGCCTTCGCAACCGCAAGCGACGGTGTGCGGCTCTATTACGAGGAAGCCGGCACCGGCACGCCGATCATCTTCGTGCACGAGTTCGGCGGCAGTCACTGGAGCTGGGAGCCGCAGCTTAATTTCTTCGCGCGCCGTCATCGTTGCATCACCTTCGCGGCGCGCGGGTATCCGCCCTCCGACGTGCCGGACAATGTCGAGAGCTATTCGCAGACGCGCGCGGCCGACGACATCGTCGACGTACTGAGCACGACCGGCATCGACAAGGCGCATGTGGTCGGCCTCTCGATGGGGGGCTTCGCGGCGCTGCATGCCGGCTTGCGCCATCCGGAGCGCGTGACGTCTGTGGTCGCGGCCGGTGCAGGCTACGGCGCGGAGAAGGCGCACGAGGATTATTTCAAAGGCATTTCCGAGCAGGTCGCGAAAAACTTCCAGGAGCGCGGCGCCAAGGATTTCGCGCCGGTCTATGCCGAAGGCGCTTCGCGCGTGCAGTTCCAGGACAAGGACCCGCGCGGCTGGAAACTGTTCGCCGACCGACTCGGCCAGCATCATTCGCTCGGCGCCGCCAACACCATGCGCGGCGTACAGATGCGCCGGCCCTCGCTCTACGACCTCGAAGCCGAATTGCGCGCGATGCAGGCGCCGCTTCTGGTGATGGTCGGAGACGAGGACGACCACTGCATCCAGCCCGGCCTGTTCCTGAAGCGCACGGTGCCGCGCTGCGGCATCGTGGTCTTCCCGAAATCAGGCCACACGCTGAATCTGGAGGAGCCGGAACTGTTCAACCATCTCCTCGGCGAATTCATCGCCCGGGTCGAAGCCGGACGATGGGGCCCGCGCGATCCGCGCGCCAATCCGGCGCAGATCATGCGCACGGACTGAGGCGGACGCATCGTGGATCGTTGCGTCTCCGATTTCGTCGACGGCGCTCGCCTCTGGGCGCGGCACATGGAGCTTGCGCGCTTCGGTGCGCGCGATGACGGCGGCGTCGACCGGCCGACGCTGTCGGCCGTCGAGGGTGATGCGCGAGCGCAGGTGATCGCCTGGGGACGTGCGATTGGCCTCAAGCCCTTCACGGACGGCGTCGCCAATCTCTTTTTGCGTTACGAAGGGCGCGATCCGGCACTCAGTCCGGTCGTCGCCGGCTCGCATATCGATTCACAGCCGACCGGCGGCAAGTTCGACGGCGTGTTCGGGGTTCTCGCCGCACTTGAGGCGGTCGAGGCGATGGTGGTGCGCGGCGAGAAACCGCTGCGCGCCATCGAGGTGGTGGCCTGGACCAACGAAGAGGGCGCGCGCTTCGCGCCCGGCATGACCGGCTCGGATGTGTTCACCGGCACCAAGTCGCTCGATCAGGTGCTGCCGATTCTCGACGCAGAGGGAATCACCATTTCGGATGCCATGAAGGCGATCCTCGCCGGCGATCGCGATGTACCCTTGCGGCCGTTCGGCTTTCCCATCGCGGCCTATATCGAGCCGCATATCGAGCAAGCCTCGGTGCTGGAAAAGGCGGGCGTACCGATCGGCGTCGTCACCGGCATCCAGGGCACGCGGCGCTATCGCGTGCGTGTGACGGGCGAGGCCGCCCATGCCGGCACGGCCTTGCGCAGGGATCGCCGCGACGCAGTGATGGCTGCCGTGCGCATGATCCAGGCGATGGATGAGGCGGCGATGGAGCCGGCCGACACGCTGCTCACCGTCGGCCTGTTCCAGGTGACGCCCAATGCGCCCTCGGTGGTGCCGGCCGAAGTGCTCTTCTCGATCGACCTGCGCCATCCGGACAATGCGGTCGTCGACCGTGTGGATGGCGACATCCGCCGTATCGTCGAGGAGCATCGCGGCGCGTGCGCGGTGGAACTCCGGCAGATCCAGCACTCGCCATCGCTGAACTTTTCCTCCGCGGTACGCGATGCGATCACGGCGGCGGCCGCCGCACGCGGCATTCCGGCCATGGACGTCTATTCCGCCGCCGGCCACGATGCGCGCCAGCTTCACTATGTCTGCCCGGCCGGAATGATCTTCGTGCCCTGCCGTAGCGGCATTTCGCACAATCCCGAGGAATGGGCCGAGCCCGAGCACCTGGCCGCCGGCGCGCAGGTGCTGGCCGACGTCCTCTGGGACCTCGCGAACCGGGCATGATACGAAGCGCCGGGTCCCTATAGCGCGCTGACTGATCGACACAGCCGCAGTGAAATCGCCGGCTACGCCATGTGGAGATGACTGGCGGCGTTGCTCAACGAACTGAGTTGCGATAGCCCCGCCGTTCCAACAAGGAAATCTTCCCCATGACCGAGAACGGCATGATCACGGCTCCGGAGCGTCCGGCGCAGAGGCTACGATTCAAGGACGGCCTGGTGAAGGAGTTCAAGGTTTAGAGCATGTTCCGAGGAGGTTGAATCGCTCCTCACCTCCGCTCGTCCCCGCGACCCGCCTACGCACAAGGCTTCGGCGGGTCGCGGGAATGAGCGGAACATATTCAGCGCGCCCGAGCGGTTCGCGGCTGCCGGTTCGCTGTCGCAAGCGCGACGAAGGCCGCGCTCGCGGGCAACTGATCGTGCCGCCGATGGATCAGCCACATCGAGGTCGGCACGCCGGCCGGCGATAAGTCGCGGCAGGCCACATCCGCGACCGCGATCCCGCGCAGCGATGCCGGCAAAATAGAAATGCCGAGGCCGACCGCAACGAGCCCCAGAATGGTCGCGTTGCCGCGCGCCTCCTGATCGATGCGCGGGACAAAGCCGGCCTTGCGGCAGAGCGCGAACACCTGGTCGTGGAGGCTGGTGCCGTGACTGCGTGGAAAAAACACGAACGGCTCGTTGGCCAGCGCCTTCAGCGGGATCGCGCGGCTCCGTGCGGCAAGCGGATGATCGGCACGCAGAAAGACCGCGAGCGGTTCGCGATAGAGCTCGACGGCCGCGA
>JBBWZU010000719.1:0-9754 GCA_039649225.1 Hyphomicrobiales bacterium
TGAGCAGCGGCTTCCGCCAATTGTTGGCGGGCGATCTCTGCCTCACGGGTGGCGGCGGCAGCCGCGAGATGCGCGTTGCGCAGAGTCTCGTCGAGCGGAGCCAGACGCCATTCCTCGGCGGCCTCACTTTGATCCCGCGCGAGTTGCTCTGCCATCGCTTGCAGGACTATGAGCTCGTCGTCGAGTTGCGCCAAGCGCGCGGAAATTTCCGCTAGCCGCCGTGTGCGGGCGGTGGCGCGGGCCGCATAGCCGATATAGACGGCCTCCGGTTTGATCCAGGCGCCGGCCAGCGCGCTGAGCCGAAAGCGGCCGTCAGGGGCGACCCAGGCTTCGCTGTCGATGGGGTCATGGTCCGTGCAGGCAATGCCCGACAGCACGCGCTCGACCACCGCGGCCGGCACCATGCCGTCGGCCGGCACGTCGACTTGCAACCAATCAGCGAGCGACAGCGGTCGAGCCTGTCGCTCCAGCACCTGGGCGTCGTGCAATGGCACATCGCCGTCGCCGGACTGCAAACGGCCGTCAGGCGAGACCCATGCATCGAGCAGGCCGGCGGCTTCGAGCGCGGCTTCGAGGCCGGCCCGCTGCGGAGCCGTTACTGCGGCGCGAAAGTCCACCAGTTTCCAGAGCGGTGCGCCTTCGCGTGTGGTTCGGACGTTGGCGGCGCGCGTATGAGGCTGCGGCGGCGCGGTATCGACGCCGTCTTCCAGACGACGGCGTTCGTCGTCGAGCGCCGTGCGCTCTGCCTCCAAGGTCTGGCGCTGCCCCCCAAGCGACACGCGCCTCTGCGCCAGACGCTCGCTGGTTTGCTGCTGTGCGGCCTGCAAGCGCTGCCGCGCTGGGTTGTCGCCATCCAGCGCGACGGCCCACTCGGCCAAGGCCGTGAGCGCCGCAAACCCGTCGTCTGGGCTGATCCGTAATTGCTTCAGGCTGGTGAAGCAGCGCTCCCACGCCTGAATCAGGTTCTGACCCTCGCGCTCCACGTCGGAATCGGCCTGATCGCGCCGGTTCGCTGCAGCTTCGGCCGCGTCCTGTCTTTCGTCGCGCGTAGCCTGACGTTGCGTACGCAGAGCTTCGGCCGTTGCCATCTCGGCATGGCGTTGCCGCAACAACGCGATCTGTTCGCGCCGATCGGCAACCAAGGTGCGAAGGTCGGAACGCGCCCCGTCGAAAGCATGTGACGTCAGCTCGGCCAGCGCCGCAGCTTCATACCTTGCGAGTGGATTCTCCGCATGGACGCTGGCAATACCAATTGCGTCGGCATGGGTCGCGCATTCCTGACGCAGACCAGCCATCTGACATTCCGCCAGCGTCATACGCTGCGCCGCGCCTTCCGTCTCCTCGGTGCTGCGCTTCAACCTCCGGCTCGCCTCGTCAACCGCATTGGTCGCGGTCAGCAACGCACGCTGCCGCGCGGCTGCGTCTCTCTCAGCGGATTCGAGACGGTTCGCATCTTCCATCCCTGGGCCCGAACGCAGGGTTTCAAGCCGGGCTTGCTCGCGTTTGAGCGCGATTTCGGCCACGTCATGAGCGGTCTGCGCGTTCGCTTCCTCGGTCTCGCCTGTTTCAAGTCGAGCCTGCGCTTCGCTGCGTGACCGGCTGGCATTGTCGAATTCCGTCTGCGCCTGGCGTAGCGAGCGCGCCTGCCGCCGGCTCTGCGTGCCGGCGTAGATGCGGTAGCGCTGGTCGAAACGATCGACGGCTTTGGCCAGCGCCTGGTATTCCTCAAGTTGGCGGCGATCTTCCTCCAACTGGCCGAGCGCCTCGGCCACGTCGCCCAGCAGTTCAGGCGCAAGCGGCGGCAGGGCTTCGGTCAACGCATTTGAAAGCAGCGCTTCATCGGGTTTCTTCGACAATTGTGGCTGACGCAACTGGATCAGCGTATCCATCAAGGCGTCGTAGCGCTTGGCGCCTAAATGAAACAACCGCTCATCGACCGCGCGACGGTAGCTGGCCGCAGTGTCAAACACCTGGCCGCGACCGTCGAGGGCGTCACGCAGGCGCTCTCGGGTGAGGACCACGCGCTGGTCGCTCATCAGCCACAGATCTTGATTGATGCGTGGCGCGTCATCCGCGTCCTCCAGTACGAAGAACCAGCTTTCCACCTGGGGACGAGCAGCGACCGCGGAGAGCCCCGCGCCGAGCGTGAGGTAGTGCGGCGTGCCGTCGTCGGCGCGACGGCCGAACTCGATCCACGCATAGCCGATGCGCCGGTCGTAGCTGTTCATCAGCAAGTTCCAGGACATCTTCTTGCCGCTGTCGCCGTCGGGCTCGATGCGCGAGGGCTTAAGCTGCGCGTCGAGCAGGAACGGCAGAGTCAGCGACAACACTTTCGACTTACCGGTGCCATTGTTGCCGCGCAGCAGCAGATGGCCATCGCGAAACCAGAATTCCTCGCTGTCGTAATGGAACAGCTCCACCAGGCCGAGCCGTAGTGGCTGCCAGCGGCCCTGCGACGGAACCGGAAGCGCAGGGCGCTCGGACAATGCGATAAACGAAGTCGGGCGATCGTTCATGCCGAACCGAGTTAGTCGACAACCGCGGCCGGCGCGCGGTGCGTTGCAGGGAGGTCGCGAATATCGGCCTCGCCGAGTCCGAAACGGGCCAGCGCCGGCAGCGGGCAGACCTTGCCGGCCATTCTCACGATTAGTTGGAGCTTTTCCAGCCGTTCGATCACGAGGCTTGCAAGTTCGCGCTCGGCTCCGGCTTCGCGGGCCGACTTGCGCCAGTATCGGCCGTATCGGTTCTTGGCATCACGCAGGAAGTCGACGACGTCGCGCTCCGAGTACCCGACGAGCGGTTGCGCCGCGTCAGCGACATTCGTCTTCTGCTGCCTGAGGCCACAAGCCAGATATTCCGCGACCAGCAGCGTGGCGTGAGCGTCGGTGCCTTCGGCAGGCATGGCCACGTCGGTCAGCGCACCAGCCTCATCAACCAGCGCCAGCCCTTCGGCGCGTTGCTCTGCGACCAGCCCTGCGGCTTCGCACAGACGGGCAGACATAGCTCCGCGCTGATTGACGAAATAGGCGCGGGCTTCGACGTTCAGCGTTTCGATGTAGACCACCGGATCGTCGAGCAGACGCCGCGCGAGTTGGTGGCGTAGCGCGATGCGGCGGCCCTCATCGCTGTCCGCCACATGCTCGTCAACCAGCGCACTTAGGCGCGCATCAAGCGTGACGGGCGCGTCTTCCGGTCGCCAGGTCGATGGGCCCCGCACGGCGGCCAGCATGCTAGCGAGTGTCCGGCGCTGCACGTCATAAAGCGCGTCAGCCTGGTCGCCTCCGGCATGCACGAAGGCGTCTTCGTCACCCGCGACGCGCTGAAGCACACCGATGTCTAGCAACGTCCGGCAGACTGTCACCAACTCGCGCCGCTCATGATGCGTGCCGAGAGTGAAGGCGAAGCCATAAGATGAGAGCGCCGGCTCAACAGCGAACTGCAGCAACCTCTCGCCCAGCAGGCGTAGCGTGATCTGGGGCTCGGCGCGTTCAAGCACCGCGCAAGCGAGGCATAGCAGCACATAACGGCGATGATCATAATTAGGCAGGCCGCGCATGGAGGCGGCGAGATCCGCCGGCCGCTTGTAGAGGCGTGCGCCCTCTGGTTCGATCTGCAGCGGCCAGCCGGTTTCGCGCGCGAACCAGTCGCGCAGGACATCTGCCTGACGTCGGACTGCGGGAAAATCTTCGTGCGCCGGCGTCATTAGCGGCGTCATCAACAAAGCGCGCACGGCGGTGCGAAACTCCTCGCGCTGATGCCGCCGCTGTTGCTGGCCAATGCTGCGGCTGTCCCTAGCGTTGTCGAAATCGGACATCATCGACCGTCCTGCGTCGGCGTGATGGTGATCAGATGGTCGCGTCCGGCGAAGACGCCATGCGGTGTATGGATCTCGGCTCGACTGTCTGCCGCAAGCGGCATCAGGCTGATATGCAACAACCCATCGCCCGTCTGCCGCGCCGCGCCGGTTTCCGGCTCGGCCTGTTCCGTCAGCGCTTCACCGAGTAGTCCGAGGAAAAGACCGAAAGCATGCACATCGAGCTCGCCAAGATCCGAAAGACGCGTGGGCTGGCCGGTCGCGAGGCGCTTGCGCGCCGCTTCGACCTGCAGCGACTCCTCGGCAAGCTCGAGCGCCAAACGCGCGCGAGCTTCGGCGCGGTCGCGCACGCGGGGCATTGGTCCGCGCGGCGCGGCCTCGCCGTACTCACGCAGGCGCGGGTGAATCTTGAGCGGCGGCGCGTCAGCCCAGCGCGTGCTGGCCGGCAGATCGGCATCGGCGTCGGTATTGAGTGAAAAATGCCGTGCCGGATTCAGGGCGAAAGCGACGCGTGCCAAGCGGTGCGCCTCGCCGTCGTTGCCACAGGCGGCGAACCAGCTGGCGAGTATGCGGAAATCGGCCGAACGGTCGCTGCGCCCGCTCCGGCGCTCGTTGAGCGCGGCGATCGCGCCCAGCAGTTGCGGGATTGCTGACCGTGCCCTTGCCCGCAACAGTTCGGCTTGCGAGGGTTCGTGGCCGGTACGAAAGAACCAGCCGCGCAGACCTCTCCAGCGTTCGCGCCAGGCATCCCGGTGAAGGGCCTGCGCGTCGGCTCGCTCCGCCGCGTCGCCGGGGGCGGCATCACGTGCCTCGCGCGCGGCAACCTGTTGCAGCAATGCGTCAATACTCGGTTCCAAGGCAAGGATGTGTCTGGCGATGGTATCGGAGCGGCGCACCAGATCGCCCATGAACCGCTCTAGATAATCGATCAGCCGGCGCTTGTAGCTCGCCACTGCAATCGCCTCGGCCTGCTGCAACTCGATGCTGCGCGCAACGCCGGCCATGAAGGCTTGTGCATTTTCGGCCAGGCCCTCGAAGACACGTACCAAATCCCGCAGCGTTTCGTGGATCTTTGCGACGTCGGCTTCGGTCTCGTCAGCCAGTGCCTGAAGCGCCTGCAACCGGCTCGCGATGTCTTCCAACGCCACCGTTTGCAGCTCAGCGCGGCGTTGCAGTGTTTGCACGAAAAGCGCCAACGCCGCTTCGACGGCCTCACCGCCTTGCGAGAGCCGATAGAGGAAGCGCGCGCGGTAGAAATCGCTGAGGCTCGAAACCCGCGCCGTATCGGGATGCGATTCAAGATTACCCCAGGCGGCCAGCTGGGTAAGTGCTGCGTTAACGTCTTCAATGCGGGGCGGAGCGTCAAACCAACGCGCTTCGGCAAGCACCTCGTCGGGCCGGAGTTGCAGGCGATATTGCCGTTTGGCCGCGGCGAAGACGTCCATGATGCAACGATAGAACGCGGCTTTCTCGGCGCTCACATGCCTGAACAGCTCGGCTGAATCGCTGACGACTCGCATCGGCTTCTTCTCGAAAATTTTCCATTAGAAAGTTGCCAGTTCGCGTAATACGTTAGTGTATTTGCCCGTTCGTTGCAGCCAAATTGGAATCGGCGCATCGCTTCGAGCGCCCCTTTGGACCTGAACGACAATCAAACGTCAGCAATTATCGCGTAATGTCAATAGCATAAGAGTTCGCATTTTTATTCTTGATGGCGCGCCGCGATCAAGTCGCAGAAGGCGAACGCAAGGGCAGGACACGGGTTACCGGACGGACGTCACGCGCAGCACTTCCGGCACCGCCGTGACCGCGGCCCGGCATTTTGCCACCGCATCGTCGAGCATCGTGGTCATGCCTGCCTGAATAGCAGCCTTGTCGATCGCCGATGCATCCGCGTTGAGGCCGACGAGAGGCCGGACGTCGTCCGTCATCTCGAGCAACTCGAAAATCCCGGCGCGCCCGCGATATCCGATGCTGTTGCAGCGCTCGCAACCGGCCGGTTGATGCACGCTTTCGCCGGCCGCAAAACCCAGAACGCGATAGCGCGGGTCGGTAGCAAGATCGTTCGCCGTCAGCACATGGCGGCGTTTGCAGCTATCGCACAGCATGCGAACCAGCCGCTGAGCGACGACGGCCCGCAAGGTCGAGCGCAGCAGAAAACTCTCGACGCCGAGGTCAAGGAGACGCGGCACGGCCGCCGCGGCGGTCTCGGTGTGGAGCGTCGACAGCACGAGGTGGCCGGTCAGCGCCGCATGGATGGCGATATTCGCCGTTTCGGCGTCGCGGATTTCGCCGACCATGATCACGTCCGGATCCTGGCGGACAAAGGCGCGCATCGCCGTGGCAAATGTCAGCCCGATCGCCGGCTTGACCTGCGACTGGTTGATGCCCGGAATTTCATATTCGACCGGGTCCTCGATTGTCAGGATCTTCCGCGTCGGCTCGTTCAGGACCGCCAGCATGGTGGCGAGCGTCGTGGTCTTGCCGCTTCCGGTCGGCCCGGTGATCACGATCAAGCCATGCGGCAGCGCCAGCAGGCGGCGCAATGTCTCCTCGTCGCGGCCGCCGAGTCCGACCTTGCTCAATTCGAGCAAGCCGCGATCGCGCGGCAGCAGGCGGATCACCGCGCTTTCGCCGTGCTGCGTCGGCATGGTGGCGATGCGGATGTCGATCTCGGAGCGTCCGACTCGCGCCCGCGCCGCGCCGTCCTGCGGCAAGCGGCGCTCGGCGATGTTCAGGCTGGCAAGGATCTTGATGCGCGAGATGATGGCCTGTGGCGGCGCGTTGCCGGGTGTCGGCACGGTGCGCAGCATCCCGTCGACCCGCATCCGCACCACGAGACCGGTCCGGAACGGCTCGATGTGGATGTCGCTCGCGCGCAATTCCACCGCACGTTCGAGCAGATCGTTGACGGCGCGCACCACCGGCGCGCCGCTTGCAAGGTCGCGCAGGCTTTCGACATCGTCATCGCCGGAGCGTAGCTCCGGTTCCTCGATCGTCTCCGTGGCGGCTTCACGTTCGGCGAAGTGGCGTTCGAGCACGGTCGCAATGTCGTCGAACGAGGCGACCGCGATTTCGACGGCCGCGCCGCAGACGATCTCGACCGCGCGGATCGTCGCGGAATCGGCCGGATCCGACACCGCGAGGACCACACTGCCCCGCTCGCCGTGGAACGGAAACACCGACGACTCGCGCAAGAACCGCGCCGAGAACCGCTCGGTGAAGCCGGTGGCGTTGACCAGATCCTGCAGCGTGAGGCGCCGCAGTCTCCAGAACCGCGCCGCTTCGTCCGCAATCCTTCCGGCCGAGACATCGGACGTCTCCCACAACTCCCGCAGCGAATTTGCGGACGCCGCGTCGGCGCGATCCGGCGCCTCACCGAACAGATGGCGGCGGAATTGCGCGATCGAACGCAACGGAGCCGCGATCGTCGCGGCCGTGGAGCCGTTGACCGGCCTCGCGTCGGCCAGCCTCGTGTCAGGCAATATCGTCATATCCGGCCGAACTCCATCGCGGCGGCAAAGCGCGGCGAGCCTCTAAGCCTTTGACAAGACCGCCACCTACATCTCAGTCTGCCCAAACCTGATCGTCACGCCGGTCTCGACTTCGATCGCGCGGCCCTGCCGGACATACGGTTTCAGCTTCCACTGGCGCAGCGCTTCCTCGATGCTGCGCCGCTGCGCCGCGCTCGCGCGGATCACGTGGACATATTTCACGCTGCCGTCCTTCGCCACAACCAGGCGCACCGGGATCGCCGCGGATGAAGCGCCGGTCGCTTCGGGATTGACGCGGTGCACGATATTGTCGCCGACCGCATAGTCCTTGACGCAGTCCGGCACCGAACCGCGCGCGATCTTGCGACCGTCATCGAGACTGTCGAGCGAGCGCGCAAGCTGCGCCAATTGCTCCGGATCGCGCGCCGTCAGATTGAAGGTCACGACATGGCAGCGGATGCCGACCGCAACCATCGAGCGATAAAGGCCGACGCCGCTGAAATCGACGCGCTGGCCGAGATGCGGCCCGATCCTCAGATCCGTGGGCTCGCGATCGATCGTCATGCCGTCGACCGAGGAGATGGTTTGACGGAAACCGATGGTCGTCGCATGCGCGTCGTCGTCCGGCCTTTCGGAAAAGAACATGTCCTGCGCGGCGATCAGGATCGTCGCGTCAGGATCCCGGCTCGGCATCCAGCTTCCGAGCACGTAATAGCCGGAGCGCGACGGCGCGGGACCGTCAAGACCCGCGGTCCATCCCGCCGGCAGCCGGTAGAGTAGACCGAAATAGTCGCTGGAGTAAGATCCGTTCGCGACCTTCCCGTCTTCCGGATTGACCGGCGCGGCGCCGTTGCGCACCACGCCGAAGCCGATCACGCAGGCCGCCACAATGGCGGCGGCCACACCCGGATAGAACAGCCTGCGCATCGCGGCGACAACCGGGACTTAGAGCGAGCGCAGGAAGTTCACGAGCGACTGTTTGTCGCTCTGCGGCAGCATATTGTAGTTGTTGATTACCGCATTGGCTTCCGATCCACGGCTCGCATGCTGCTGGATCGTCTCGTGCAGATCTTTGCTGCGGCCGTCATGCAGGAAGAAGATGCGCTGTCCGACACCCCAGAGCGGCGCGGTGCGGAATTCGTTGCCGTTGGCTCCGCCCTGCGACACGCCGTCGGCGAGGCCCGCACCCATATCGTGCAGCGCGAAGTCGCTGTACGGCTGCACCGCGACATTGCTCTGCCCGGTCAGTCGCGACTGCGCGGTGGTCAGGCTCTTGGTGTGGCAGGCCTGACAGCCGATGTTGGAGAAGATCTGGCCGCCGCGCGTGACCGACGCAGCCGAGGTGGCTGCCGACGCGGCCGGCGCCGCAGCGGCCGAGGCTCCCGCCGCGGCGGGCAGCACGCTGGGAACATCAGTTGCGGCCGACGCCACCACGGTCGGGCCGCTCGCCTGCGCGACCGGCGCGGGAGTGGCGGAGGCCGGAGCCGGCGGCGCCGACAGGCGCATGAAGGCCGCGAACAGATCGATGTCGCTCTGGAAGCTCGCCGACGGGCTCGCGGTGTCTTCGGATTCCAACGGCGTGCCGTCGTTCGGCGTGAACTTAAACTGGCAGGCTGGGTCGCTGTTGCGCTCGTTCTGGAACAGCTCGTTGGTGATGCCCATCTCGACGTTGTAGGCCTCGCCGGCGAACAACAGCAGCGACTTGTTCTGCGCCTTCCAGCCGAACCGCGCGATGGTGCCGTCATTGCCGTTGCGATTAAAGCGCCCCGAAATGCCGAGCGAGCGCTTCTGCGCCGCGTTGGCGGCGAGATTGGCTTCTAGCGCGCCGTCCGAGATATTCTCGATCAGGCCAAGCCCGAACAGCGGCGTCGGAATCCGGAACACCACGTTGTTGCGCGCAAGCTCGGCGGCGAAATTCGGCTGCGCGATATTGCAGCCGACCGCGTCGGTCCGGCCGGTGATCGTGAACAAGCCGTGCACGCCGCCGTCCGGCGATCCATCCGGATTGCGCACGAAGCGCGCTTCGCGCACCGGCCCGTTGGCGGTGACGAAGGACGGCACCTTGTTCTTAGCGCCCATCAGGGTCGCCACCGCGACCTGCGGATTGACCGGTGGGCTCGAGCCGCCGATGGCGGGCTGCGAATGACAGCCCGAGCAGCTGTCGAGATTGAATGTCGGGCCAAGGCCGTCCGGGCCGGCATCGACCTCCTGGAAGACCTCCTTCGACACCTCGAAGTATTGACGTTCCGTATCGTTGAGGCCCGTCAAGGCCCCGCCGGCTCCGGCCGCGCCGCCGCGCACGCCGGGATCGACCGGCGCGCCGCGCGATGATGTCGTTGGGCTTCGGTTCTGGGCGGTCGCCGTATCGGCGGCTGCCGTGTTAGCAGGTGCCACGCTCGCGGCGGCCGGTGCCGCGGCGGCTGGCGCCGCATTCTGGGCATGCGCC
>JBBWZU010000433.1:0-9536 GCA_039649225.1 Hyphomicrobiales bacterium
CGCGTGACGCGCCGCACAGAGTGATGTAAAGGCCCTTTACATGAGCTGGTCCAGGCAAGACGGCCCGCGCGGCTATCATCACGGCAACCTGCGCGAAGCGCTGATCCGCGCGGCGCTGGAACTGATCGCGCAAAAAGGCCCCGCCGGCTTTACGTTCGCCGAAGCCGCGCGCTGGGCCGGCGTTTCTCCGGCCGCGCCCTACCGGCATTTCCGCGACCGCGACGAACTCCTGGCTGACGTCGCCCGGCGCGGCTTCGAGCAGTTCGCGGCCGCGCTGGAGCGCGCCTGGGATGGCGGCAAGCCCGAGCCGTTCGCGGCGTTCGAGCGTGTCGGCAAGGCCTATCTGGAGTTCGCCCGCACTGAGCCATCTTACTACTCGGCGATGTTCGAAGCCGGCGTCCCGCTGGAGATCAGCGCCGAATTGTCCGCGGCCGGCGACCGCGCCTTCGGCGTCATTCGTTCGGCGTCGGAGAAACTGATCGAGCGCATGCCGGCCGGGAAGCGCCCGCCCGCGCTGATGATGGCGCTGCATGTCTGGTCGCTGGCGCACGGCATCGCGTCGCTGTTCGGGCGCGGTGATGCCGGGCGGCGCAAGCTACCGATGTCGGCGGATGAGCTGCTGGAGGCGGGCGTGCTGGTTTACCTGCGCGGTCTCGGCCTCCCGGACGGCGAAGGCGCCTCCACAATTTCGTGATCGGCCGCGCCACTGGCGCGCTTGACAAAGGCGGGCCCGTTTTCTAGGTATGTGAATGTTATTTACATTCACACCAGCGAGGGTGACCGATGTCCACCGCTGAACGCTACGACGACTCTCGAGGTTACCGGCAGGACCGCTGGTGCGGTCCGTCGGTCCGCTTTCACCCCGGCTGGATCGTACTGATGATCCTTGGCTTCATCTTCTGGTGGCCCATCGGTCTCGCGATCCTCGCCTTTACGATCTGGAGCAGAAACATGGGTTGCTACGGCAGCGATCGCTGGCAGCGCAAAGCGGACCGCATGGAAGAGAAAATAGGCCGCCTGCGCGAGCGGATGCAGGGCTTGGGCGCGGGTCCTTGGGGCGCGCCGCGTTCGAGCGGCAATCACGCCTTCGACGAGTACCGCACCGAAACGCTGCGGCGACTCGAAGAGGAGCAGCGCGAGTTCCGCGATTTCCTCGATCGCTTGCGCTTTGCCAAGGACAAGTCCGAGTTCGACCAGTTCATGGCCGAGCGGCGCAACCGTCCGCAGCCGCCGGTACCTCCCGCTCCGCAGCCGCAAAGCTGACTTCCCCCGCAGCCGCGACTGCGTTTCCGGGCCGTCCCCCTCCGTGCGAGGTGGGCGGCCCGATCCTTTTTCGGCGAACGTTCCGGCTCTGCACCTATTCCAAGGCGCGGCCTTTTGCCTTGGCTTCCCAATCGTAACAAAGCCTTAACCATAATCGGGCCTGTTAGGGCGGGTTAGACCGGTCAGGTGCCCTAGTTTGGACAGATTTCACGCGGAATCCGTGACTTGCCGGTGGTGGACGGCGTGGAATTCTCACGTTTTTGGATGTTGCGCGGCGCGCCATCGCCAAGCCGCGCGTTCATCCGTTGCGCCTGTCCGGCGAGCCGCCGCCCGGTCCGCGCGTACGAAGCGATGGACTTGAAGCGAAAGGATTTTTTATGAACCCGACCGACTTGGCGCCGGTGGCCCCGCTCGTCTCGGCCGACCTGTCGATCTGGGGATTGTTCTGGTCCGCCCATATCGTCGTGAAGCTCGTCATGATCGGGTTGCTGGTCGCGTCGATCTGGGTGTGGGCGATCGTGGTCGACAAGACGTTCCTGTTCATGCGCACCAAGCGCGCGATGGACGCGTTCGAGCAGACGTTCTGGTCCGGCCAGTCCCTGGAAGAGCTTTACCGTACGCAATCGGCGCGGCCGGCGCATTCGATGGGGGCCTTGTTCGTCGCCGCGATGCGCGAATGGAAGCGATCGTTCGAGGGAACGACGCGTGCCATCGGTGGGTTGCAGATGCGCATCGAAAAGGTGATGGATGTAACCATCGCGCGCGAGATCGAGCGGTTGGAGCGCGGCCTGCTGGTGCTGGCGACAGTCGGCTCGGCCGGGCCGTTCATCGGGCTATTCGGCACCGTCTGGGGCATCATGACCAGCTTCCAGTCGATCGCCGCCTCGAAGAACACTTCGTTAGCGGTTGTGGCGCCTGGTATCGCCGAGGCCTTGTTCGCGACCGCGATCGGCCTCGTTGCCGCCATCCCGGCGACGATTTTCTATAACAAGTTCACCTCCCAGGTGAATAAACAGGCGCAACGGCTGGAAGGCTTTGCCGACGAATTCTCCGCGATCCTGTCGCGGCAGATCGACGAAAGCGCTTGAGGGCTGAACGGTGGGAGCAGGCGGAGCAAGCGCAGGGGTAACGGCCGGCCGGCGGCGGCATCGCCGCAAGCCCGTGATGGCCGAAATCAACGTCACCCCGATGGTCGACGTCATGCTGGTGCTGCTGATCATCTTCATGGTCTCGGCGCCGCTGCTGACGGTCGGCGTGCCGCTCGACCTGCCGCAGACGCAGGCGAAATCGCTCGATAATGACAAGGAACCGCTCACGGTCTCGGTGAACACCAAAGGTGAGGTTTTCCTGCAGAATACCGAGATCAAGGTCGATGAGCTCGTGGCCAAGCTCCAGGCGATCACGCAGGCGCGCGGCGGCAATGACGAGCGCATCTATGTGCGTGGCGACAAGAAGGTGGATTACGGTACAGTGATGCGCGTAATGGGACGGCTCTCGGCGGCGGGGTTCCGCCGGGTTGCGCTGGTGACGGAGGTCGAGCAGGGCTCCTGACCGATGAAGGCCGGATGGACCATATCGGCTGTTCTGCACGCTGGCGTGCTGGCGTGGGGGCTTGTCTCGATTTCGGCGAAGCCGCTCGACAAGCCGCCGACGGAGTCGTTGCCGGTCGACATCATCTCGGCCTCGGACTTCTCGCAGATCACCAAGGGCACCAAGACCGCGCCGAAGGCCGAGGCACCCAAGCCATTGGTCGAGAAAGTCGCCGAGCCGAAGCCGCCGGTCGAGAATCCAGTGCCGAAGGTGGTCGACAACAAGCCCGAGATCGCGGCGGCCGCCGAAAAGCCCGAGCCGCCGACGCCCGAGCCTGTGAAAAAGATCGAGCCGAAGCCGCCGACGCCGCAGCCTGCCCCCAAGCCGCCCGAGCCGAAGCAGGCCTACGCCAAGGAGCCGGAGCCGAAAATCGACCCGATCGCCGAAGCGATCAAGAAGGAAGACAAGAAGAAGCCCGATGTGAAGCCGGAGAAGAAGGTCGAAACGCCGAAGCCCGAAAAGAAACCCGAGCCGCCGAAGGCACAGCCGAAGTTCAATGCCAGCCAGATCGCCGCGCTGCTCGACAAGCGCGAGGCACAGCGTCAATCGGTGACCGGCGCGACGCTGAGCAACAAGCCGTCTTTGGGCCTGGCGACCGCGAACGCCGCGACCCTGTCGCAGAATGAAATGGACGCACTGCGGGCGCGGCTGCGCGACTGCTGGAGCGTTCCGGTCGGCGTTGCGGAAGCGCGTGACCTTGTCGTCACGGTCCGCATCCAGTTCAACAAGGATGGATCGCTGTCGGCCGATCCGACATTGATGAATCACGGCAGCCATCCGGCATTCCAGGCCGCGGCCGAGAGCGCGTTGCGTGGCGTACGGCGCTGCGCGCCCTACAGCTTCATGCCGCCGCTGAAATACGAGGCCTGGAAAGACGTCATCGTCGATTTCGATCCACGCGATATGTTCCGCGGCTAGCACGGACGTCGCTTAAAGTTTGGGAACGCAGAACATTATGACGACAAACGGCTCGCTTGGGTCCTTCGGGTTCACGCGCCGGCGGTTGCTCGCGCTTAGCGCTGCGACATCGGCCAGCGCACTGATCACCTCGCCCGCGCTGGCGCAGCTTCGCCTGCGCGTTGACGAAGGCAATATTCAGCCGATCCCGATGGCGATCCCGGATTTCATCGCCGGCACGCCGGGCGATACCGAAGTTGCGCGCGGCATGACGCAGGTCATCACCAACAATCTGCGCCGCTCCGGGCTGTTTCAGCCGATCGATCCGGCGGCCTATATCGAGAAGATCACCAATTTCGACACCCAGCCGCGTTTTCCGGACTGGCGCCAGATCAACGCGCAGGGCCTCGTCACCGGCCGCATCACGCGCCAAGGCGATGGCAGGCTGCGCGCCGAGTTCCGTCTGTGGGACGTGTTCGCCGGCAGCCAGCTCACGGCGCAGCAGTACTTCACGGCGCCCGACAATTGGCGCCGCATCGCGCACATCATTTCGGACAACATCTACGAGCGCCTGACGGGTGAAAAAGGCTACTTCGACACCCGCATCGTGTTCATCGACGAGACCGGCGCCAAGGAGCGCCGCGTTAAGCGTCTCGCCATCATGGATCAGGATGGCGCCAACGTGCGCTATCTGACGCGCGGCGAAGACCTGGTACTGACGCCCCGCTTCTCGCCCTCGACGCAGGAAATCACCTACATGTCGTATGGGCAGGGCGATCCGCGCGTCTTTCTGCTCAACATCGAGACCGGGCAGCGCGAGATCGTCGGCAACTTCCCCGGCATGTCGTTCTCGCCGCGCTTCTCGCCGACCGGCCAGCAGGTCATCATGAGCCTGCAGCAGGGATCAAACTCCAACATCTTCGTGATGGACCTGCAGTCGAAGCGCACGACCCGGCTCACCGACACGGCCGCGATCGATACCGCGCCGTCCTATTCGCCTGACGGCGCGCGCATCTGCTTTGAGTCCGATCGCGGCGGCAGGCCGCAGATCTACGTCATGGGCGCGGCCGGCGGGGCGGCGCAGCGCATCAGCTTCGGCGAAGGTTCCTATTCGACGCCGGTGTGGTCGCCACGCGGGGATTTCATCGCCTTCACCAAGCAGGGTGGCGGCCAGTTCTCGATCGGCATCATGCGTCCTGACGGCAAGGACGAGCGGCTGCTCACCTCCGGCTACCACAACGAGGGCCCGACTTTCGCGCCGAACGGCCGCGTCGTGATGTTCTTCCGCGATCCGGGCGGAAACGCCGGCCCCTCGCTTTACACCGTCGACGTCACCGGCCGGAACGAGCAGAAAGTCCCGACTCCGGCCTTTGCGTCCGATCCGGCCTGGTCGCCGCTGTTGTCGTAAAGCGTGGGCCGGTGGGGACGGGGGCACGGAACTTCGACCGCCCACTTCCCGCCGCCTTTACCAAGCATTAACCATTCGAAAGGGTTTACGCTGGTCGGAAGCGTAAAGGGGAATTCGAAAGGGCTCATCAAGGTTGATGGAACGTTCGCTTAACGAACGCCCGGTAGACCTACGACATGCCCCGGTAGTGTGATGAAGGAGGCACGGGAAATGATCAGTGCTATGAATTTCGTGCGTGCGGCAAAGTTTGCGGCGATGATTCTCGTCGGCCTCTCGATGGCCGCATGCTCGACCAACCCTAACCAGTTGAATGGCGCGAATGCGGGCCTGGCTGGCAGCGCCGCCCCAGGCAGCGCGCAGGACTTCGTGGTCAATGTCGGCGACCGCGTGTTCTTCGAATCCGACTCAACCGAGTTGACCCCGCAGTCGGTCGCAACGCTCGACAAGCAGGCCGAATGGCTCCAGCGCTACAACCGCTACGCCTTCACGATCGAAGGGCATGCGGACGAGCGCGGTACCCGCGAATACAACATCGCGCTCGGCGCCCGGCGCGCCCAGACGGTCCGCGACTATCTGACCTCGCGCGGCGTGCAGGGCAATCGCATGCGCACGATCTCCTACGGCAAGGAGCGCCCGGTCGCGGTGTGTAACGACATCTCGTGCTGGTCGCAGAACCGCCGCGCCGTGACGGTGCTCAACGCGACGTCCTGATCCGACGGACCGGCTACTGCAAAATTCACCGGCGCCCTCGCGGACGCCGGTTTTTTTGAGCAGTTTTTGGACCGCCTTTAACGACAACTCGCCTTGTCATTACCGCGCGAACGCAGGATTGTAGGTTCCGCCCATCGGTAGTGACGGGAGGGGCCTGATGATTCTCGATCTCCATTTGCGGCGGCTGGCGCGCGTCGGCGCGTTCGCGGCCTTCGGCGCGCTCGGCGCCTGCGGGCAGAGCAATACCTATGTGGCGCCGCCGCCCCCGAAGGTGACGGTGGCCAAGCCGGTCGAGCAGAAGGTCACGCGCTATTTCGAGGCGACGGGGAATACTGCCGCGATCAATTCGGCCAATCTCGTGGCGCGCGTGCAGGGGTTCCTGACCGAGATCAGCTATACCGACGGCGCGGCGGTGAAGCGGGGCGATCATCTGTTCACGATCGAGCCTGAGCCGTATCAGCTCAGGTTCCAGCAGGCGCAGGCCGCCGAGGCCGCCGCGCAGGCAACGGTGGTCCAGACCCAGGCCGATTTCGAGCGTCAGCAGGAACTGGTGCAGCGTCAGGCCGCGTCGAAAGCCGCCTTCGACACGGCGACGGCCAATCGCGACAACGCCAAGGCCAAGCTGTTGCAGGCGCAGGCCGATACCAAGCAGGCGCAGATCAATCTCGACTACACCCGCGTTGTCGCGCCATTCAACGGTATCGTGACGGCGCGCCAGGTCTCGATCGGCGAACTGGTGGGCGGCACCGGCACGCAGGTGCTGGCGACGATCGTGCAGCTCGATCCGATCTATGTGAACTTCACCGCAAGCGAGCGCGATGTGCTGCACGTGCGCGACATGCTCTTCAAGCGCGGGCAGACGGCCGTCAATCTGCTCGGCACCCCGATCGAGGTCGGGCTGCAGACCGACGCCGGCTATCCGCATAACGGCAAGCTCGACTACATCGCGCCGCTGGTCAATCAGGGTACCGGCACGCTTGCCGCGCGCGCCGAGCTGCCGAACGAAAGCCGCCTGATGCTGCCGGGCTTCTTCGTGCGCGTGCGCGTGCCGCTGGAGGAAACGCCCGCGCTGCTGGTTCCGTCAGTTGCGCTCGGCAGCGATCAGGCCGGCCGTTACGTGCTGACCGTCAACGCCGAGAACACGATCGAGCAGCGCAAGGTCGAGGTCGGTCCGAGCGTCGGGCCCTTGGCGGTGATCGAAAGCGGTTTGAAAGCCGAGGACCGCGTGGTTGTCGCCGGCGTCCTTCGCGCGATCCCGGGGCAGAAGGTCGATCCGCAGATGCAGACGGCGGATGCGAGTGCGCCGAAATGATCTCGCTGCCCACACGCAGCCGTCACCCTGAGGCGCAGCGCGCCTCGCGCAAGTCGGCTGTAGCCGACTTGCGCGTTCCACATTGCCAATCTCGGGTAGCCCCGAGATCGGTGGGCAGCGGCGCGCGCGTCATCCTTCGAGGCTTGCTCGCAAGCGCTCGTTCGCACCTCAGGATGACGCCCACATGATCTCCAAATTTTTCATCGAGCGCCCCGTCCTCGCCAACGTGCTGGCGATCCTGATGATCGTCATCGGCGCTGTCTCGCTATGGTCGCTGCCCGTCGCGCAATATCCCGACGTGACGCCGCCGACCGTGCAGGTGCAGACCCGCTATCCGGGCGCGAGCTCGCGCACCGTCATCGACACCGTGGCGCTGCCGATCGAGCAGCAGGTGAACGGCGTCGAGAACATGATCTACATGCAGTCGATCAGCACGTCGGACGGCACCTATACGCTGATCGTGACGTTCAAGATCGGCACGGATCTGAATTTCGCGCAGGTGCTGGTGCAGAATCGCGTATCGGCCGCGCTGTCCTCGCTGCCGGACGCGGTGCAGAAGCAGGGCGTCAACGTCCAGAAGCAGTCGACCGCGATTCTCTCCTTCGTGACGCTGGCCTCTCCGGACAAGACCTTCGATAGCCTGTATCTGGCGAACTACGCGACGATCCGCCTGAAGGATGAGCTGGCCCGCCTGCCCGGTGTCGGCAATGTGACGGTGTTCGGCGCCGGCCAGTATTCGATGCGCGTCTGGCTCGATCCGGAGAAGCTCAAGGCGCGCGGCCTCACCGCGCAAGACGTGACGCAAGCGCTGCAGCAGCAGAGCCAGCAGGTCGCGGCCGGGCAGATCGGGGCGCCACCGACGCCGACGGGCCAGCCGTTCCAGTACACCGTCACGGTGCAGGGGCGCCTTGCCGATCCGGATCAATTCGAGGACGTGATCGTCAAGACCGACGGCGGCGCGATCACGCGGGTGCGCGACGTCGGCCGCGTCGAGCTCGGTGCGCAGAGCTATGGCCAGATCTTCAAGGTCAATGACCAGCCGGCCGCCGGCATCGCGGTGTTCCAGTCGCCCGGCGCCAACGCGCTCAATGTGCAGAAGGCGGTCGAGAAACGCATCAACGAGCTGTCGCGCGAATTTCCGCGCGGCCTGACCGCGGCGGTACCGTTCGACACCACCAAGTTCGTCGATGAGGCGATCAAGGAAGTCTACAAGACGCTGATCGAGGCGGCGGTGCTTGTGCTCGTGGTGATCCTGATCTTCCTGCAGGACTGGCGCGCGATGCTGATCCCGGCAACCACCGTGCCGGTGACGATCATCGGGGCATTCGCCGCGATGGCGGCGCTCGGGTTCTCGGTCAACCTCTCGACCCTGTTCGCGATCGTGCTCGCCATCGGCATCGTGGTCGATGACGCCATCGTCATCGTCGAGGGCGTTGCGCATCACATCGAACGCGGCATGACCCCGCATGACGCCTCGATCAAGGCGATGGACGAACTGTTCGGGCCGATCATCGGCATCACGCTGGTGCTGATGTCGGTGTTCATCCCGGCCGCCTTCATGCCCGGCCTGACCGGCAAGATGTACGCGCAATTCGCTCTGGTGATCGCCGCGACTTCATTGCTGAGCGCGATCAATGCCGCGACGCTGAAACCGACGCAGGCCGCGCTGTGGATGCGCACGCCGGTCCCGCCGGAAAAGCGCAACATCTTGTATCGCGGTTTCAACCGGGTCTACGACAAGGTCGAGCGCGGTTATGTGCGGCTGATCGGCCGGATGGCGGCGAACAGCATCGTGTCGGTCGTCATCGCCGCCGTGATCATCGCGGGCGCGGGCTACGGCCTCACCCGCGTTGCCTCCGGCTTCATCCCGATCGAGGATCAGGGTTATCTGCTGGTCGCCGTGCAGCTTCCCGACGGCGCGTCGCTGGAGCGCACGCAAAAGGCGATGGATCAGGTTGCCGAGATCGCGCGCAACACCGGCGGCGTCGATCAGGTCGTGACGGTTGCGGGCATCTCGGCGCTCGACAACTCGGCCTCGCTCTCCAGCGCGGGCGTTGCCTATGTGACGCTCAAGCCTTGGAGCGAACGCGGCAAGGGACAGGACCTGCTGCCGCTGTTCCTCGGCATGAACCAGGCGATGCAGCAGGTGATGGACGCCAAGGTGCTGGTCGTGCCGCCGCCGCCGATCCAGGGCGTCGGCAATGCGTCCGGTTTCACCATGCTAGTGGAGCTGCGCGACGGCAGCTTCGATTTCCCGAAATTGCAAAATCTCGCCAACGAGATGACGAGCGCGGCTTCGAGCCAGACCGGGCTGCAACGTGTCCTGACCACCTTCCGCTCGGACGCGCCGCAATA
>JBBWZU010000727.1:0-5707 GCA_039649225.1 Hyphomicrobiales bacterium
CTCCCTGCCGGCATAGATCTTCGCAAATCGCTCGTATGTGGTCCGGCCCCACAGCATCGCGTCGCACGCCGTGAAGATGCCGAGCCTGTCCCGGAGATAGGCGTCGTCATAGTAGTCCCGGAACGGGAAGGGATCGTCCAGCACGATGCCGTCTGCCGAAACCAGGCAATACTCGATGATCCTCCGCATCCTATTGCTCCTCTTGCAGCCTATTGAATGCGCGCATTTGCGATGACCCGCGGGCAGCGCTTCGTCGGCGGGAGATCAGTTTCAGCCAAGGCGCCGCATGGAACGCGCTCATCAGCACGTACATCGGGACCATGCCGCTCAGCGGTGACACGCCATGCGCGGCCGAGCACATCATGTCCGCGCCTTCGCTGGGCACACAGGTCAGGAGCGCCATGACGGCGAAGGTCGGCGCGGCGGCAAGGCCGAGCCAACCGGCCGCGCCGGGCGCCGCCGCATCGCTGCGGCGCCCGGCTTCATGTCCGGCGGCTGTCATCGCGACACCTGCTCGTAGCTGTCGTGGTGGCGCCACCAGACGCCCTTTTCGTTGCGCCCTTTGGGGGCGCGGTCGAGCCACTGGTACATGCCCCAGAGCCCGTCCAATCCGCGGGCATAGGTCGAATAGCTATGATAGACGACGCCGTCCTCGAGAACGAAAGCGCTGAGGCCCGGCCGCTCGCGCACATAAGCGATCGGCTCGGCGCCGGTCCTCGCCGCGCTCTCGATCACGACGGGCGGAAGCGTCGTCTCGGTCATCGCGTGGCCGCCGCGACGGAAATTGTATTCGCTGCTGCCATTGCGCTGCTGCTCTTCGGTGATGGAGACGTTGAAGTCGTAGTTGAAGTCGCCGCCGTGCGAGGACGCCCAGGGAAAGGTCCAGCCCATTCGCTGTTTGAACGCCTGCAGCTTCGCAAGCGGCGCGCGGGATGCCGCCCAGAGCATCACGTCGTGGTTGGCGAGGTGCACGGCGATACCGTTGAAGCCGTCCGCGATCGACGAGCAGGAAAAGCAGCCCGCCTTGTAGTCCGGCCCGAACATGAAGTGATAAACGAGAAGCTGCGAGCGTCCCTGGAACAGGTCCGCAAGCGAAGCCTTCCCGTCGTCGGTGTCGAACCGGTAGTCCTTGTCCACGCGGACCCAGGGCAGTTCCTGGCGCCGCTGCGTGAGCTCATCGCTCTGCCGCGTCAGCGCCTTTTCGGCATCGAGCAGCTCGAGCCGCGCCGCAAGCCACTGTTCACGTGTTCCTGTCTTGTGCGTCGTCATCGACATTCTCCGTCGTCTGTTCCGTTGCGGATTAGACTTAAGACCGGGCTCGGGCCTCCTGGGAGTTACAAATGTGACGGGATTCCGATGGGCCCGTCGCGGGCCGCGGGCGCGCGTACACGCGCTTATTGCTATTCCGCCGTACGGCCTTTGAAGAGCTGCGCGATGTCCGCCATCGGCCGGAACAGCTTCATCGGCTGATCCGGGAACGGCAAGAAGGATTCGCGCTGGTAGAAACGGCGAGCATTGTCGTCCTTCGCGTCGACAATCACCGCGAACGAGGCGATCTCGCTCCGCATCGCCCGATAGAGCGCGTCTGCCAGCATGAACCGGCCATACCTCTTGCCACGATGACTGTGATCGACGGCGAGGCGGCCGAGAAGCGTCGCCGGCACGAGCGGGTAGCGCGGAAGTTTGCGGACCGCCTTCTCCGGTAGCTCACCGAGCTGCACGGCCGTGGACGATAGCGTGTAGTAGCCCGCAATGGTGCCATCCGGCAGCACCAGCACGAAGGGCGCCGCCAGGTTTTTGCGTGCATCCTGTCCAGCTTGGGTGCGGAAATATCGGTCGAGCGGATCCACACCGCTCGCAAATGAATTGCGATCGTGTCGAGGTCCGAGAACTTCGACGCGGGCGTCTTCAAGCGGCTGAGCCACGAATTAGACGCCGGTAACCTGGCGATAGCGGCGGACCGTCTCGCGAAGGCGGACGTTGACCGGTTTGGGATTCAGCAGCGCATCGACAAACGCCGCGCTATCGCGAACGGACAGTTGAAGTTGCTGATGCTCCGCGATCGCGCGCCGCGCCGCGTCCTGCACGCTGGTCAGCACGAAGTCCGTCAGGGTCCGGCCCTGCAGGGCGGCCGCCCGCTCGATCAAAACCTTCTGTTCAACCGTGACCCGGGTCTCGAGGCGCTCGGGCTTGGTCCGGCCACGCGGCGCTCTTGAAGCTGGATTGGCCATGACTTTGCTCCTGCCACAATGTACGGCCAATCCCCGGCCACTTCAAGGCCCGATGTCACCCGCCTCGGCGAAACACGATTTCAATTATTGGTAGCATAATTTTGCCGACTTGTTCCCGTCCTATTCGTATTTGGATATTGGAGGCCTTCATGAAAATGCTTGCCTGCAACTGTTTGTCGGCTGGGGAGAATTACGCGGCGGGCCCAACGGCCTGCGTTGCCCATCCCAAGGTCATCAAGGCGATCCGCAAGCAGATCTCGGCGCACGGCATTCTCTCTATCGCCGACGCTCGGATCGCGACACTCGCCGGAATGCTGGACATTCCGGCCGTCGGAAAGACCGGTTTCAATGACGGCATGATCTATCCGCCGGCCGATGCAACGGGGCCCGCAATGGCCCGCCGCGCAGACCGCGCACCCGCCGCGCGGTTCTCGCTCGCCCCGCAGGGCGGCAACGCGACGCTCAACTGTCTCGTGCTGCTGGTGGACTTCCCCGACAATGTCGGGAAAGCGCAGCCCGCGCAGTTCACCAAGCTTCTGTTCGACCAGACCAACGCGAACTCGATGGCGACCTTCTACAAGGAGATGTCGTACGGCGCGCTGACCGTGACTGGGCAGGTCACGAACTGGATCCGTGCATCCAATCCCTACGATTTCTACACCGACGGCGAGAGCGGCACGGGGAGCAACTTTCCGCACAATACGCCCGGACTGTTGCAGGAAGTGCTTCAAAAATACTGCCAGACCAATTCATTGGCGCCATTCGACGCGAACGGGGACGGGTTTATCGACGGGCTTTTCCTGGTTCACGCGGGCGGCGGCGCGGAGGCGGAGCCGAACGCGGCCAAACGCAAGAACATGATCTGGTCGCACAAGTGGACGCTGCCCTCGGCGTTCAAGAACAACAACGTCAGCGCATTCGCCTATTTCACCGCGCCGGAGGACGGACGGCTCGGCGTATTCTCGCACGAGTTCGGCCATTTCCTCGGGCTGCCCGACCTCTACGACACGAGCTACCGCAGCTTCGGCATCGGCGACTGGTGCCTGATGGCGGGCGGATCGTGGAACGGCGACGGCAAGCAGCCCGCCCGCATGTCCGCCTGGTGCCTGGCGACCCTTGGATGGATCAAGCCGAACAACGTGGCATCCGCCCGCTCGCTCTCGCTGCCGGCACTCGAAACGGACAAGACCGCGTGCTACCGGCTCTGGAGCGGCGGCAAGGCTTCGAAGGAATACTTCCTGATTGAAAACCGGCAGCAGAATGGCCGCGACGCGAAATTACCCGGGAGCGGCCTTGCGGTCTGGCACATCGACGAAACACAATCGGACAACACGAATCCGCTGGCCTACAAGGTCGCACTGGTTCAGGCAGACGGAAAACGCGATCTCGAGTTCAACCGGAATCAAGGCAACGATGCGGATATGTTTCCGGGCTCGAAAAAAGTAACCAAGCTTGACGACAAGGGTGCCACGCACCCGCACACCCGCAAGAACGACGGCACGGCAACCGGCGTCGCACTATCCAAGATCAAGGTGACGAAGGGCGTCGTTGGCGTGAGCGTAAAGGTCTAGCCGGAGACCGGGCTGGACACCGGCTCAGGTCTTTCCGGGTGCCGCATGTTCGACCACGACGCGCTCGCCCTGCGGGCCGCCCGAGACTGAGGCGGTCAGCGTGTACGACTTGCCGGCCTTGATCGCGTCCGGTTCGGCGGCGAACACCGTCACGACCGAACCCGGTTTGGCCTGCAGGAAATCCGCATAGCCCTCGGCAGGCGCGCTTTCCTCGACGGCGAACTCGACATGCGCGCCCCATCCGTCCGCCGCGCGTTCGATGCGGCTGACCTTGCCTTTCAGGATCGTCTTGTTGGGCTTGATGCGCATGAAAAAACCCGCGGCCGAGCTTGCTGCCCCATCAACATGGGGACAGCGATCCCGTCGCGCAACGGTTTTGACCGAAAGGGCACTAGCGCCTGACAATAAAGCCCTGCTCGGTCAGCCGCATCTTGGCCGCGTCGAGACCCTGCAGCCGGATGAACGCCGCCGCCGCCTGGCGCGCCTGTTCCCGCTGGGCAGCATCACTTGTGCGCTCGAGCAGCATCTTGGACTGAGCCAGCAGCCAGATCTGATAGGCAAGGCGCTCGGTGCGCTCCTGGCGCTCCGCGCTGGTCGTCGGCGGCAGCCCGAGGAAGACGCCGCGCACCTGCTGATCGATCGCCCGGGCCTGCGACTGGCTGACCGGCTTGCCGGCATAGATTTCCCAAGCGGACCACAGCATCGCCGCGGTGGCATCGGCGACGTTGCGGCTCGAAAAGCCATTGTCGGCCATGTAGCCGGCGAATTCCTTCAGCACCCGGTCGTCGGCGAAATCCTTTTCCAGCCCGGCGCGCGCCGCCGCATCCTTCCCGTTCGCCATCAGGGCGACCATCGCGGCGTGAGTCCGTTCGGTGAGTTGCGGATCGGCCACATAACCGAGCGCGGCCTCGATCTCGGCGGGCGTCCTGGTGACCGGCTGACCGGTGCTTGCCTGGCGCAGAAGAGATCCGCTCGGGTGCGCGCGTTTGAGCGCCTGCCGGCCGAGCGAAAGATTCCCGACCATGAGCGACGTCCGCCCATAGGACCGGCCGAGACTTGCCGTGGAGCTTGCGCGGTACTGGGCCAGCGCGGCCGTGCTGGCGAGACACGCGAGCAGACAAGGAAGTGCCGCCCACGCGATCCGCTTCATGCCGGCTTCCCCACTCCAAACCACACCCGCGCCGAGCAGGAACCACATCGATGTGACGGAATTGGCGCGACATGAGGGCCGCAGCTTGGCCGTCGGGACGAGCGTCGTCGCATCGCGCTTGCGTCCACGCTGCGCGGCCATCTGCCAGAAGGCTCTGGCCGCGATTGATTGAGCGCAATGACGGCGGAACCCATCACCGTCCGCGGTCATTAGGGTACGAGAGGCAAGGCGCGGCGCGCCGGGGCGTTTTCCGCGACTGATTCCTGAAAGAGTCGGAAGAGCCGCATGGAGATAGAGGACGCACGCTTTCCCAGGCTCGAACGCGAGCCCTTGTTCGAAGCGGAACTGCCCGTCGCCAATCCGCCCGTCCGCCGCGTGAAAGGCGCGCGCATCCGCTTCGCCCCAGGCCAGCCGACCGGGCTGCATCGCCATCCCGTTTCGACCTGCGGCGTCGTTACGCGGGGCAGCTTCACCTTCCAGGTCGAGGGAGAAGCGCCGCGGCGGCTGCAAACCGGCGACGGTTTCTTTGAGCCTGCCGGCCGCACGATCCTCCAGTTCGACAACGTCTCGGAGAGCGAGCCGGCCGAGATCGTCTGCTACTATCTTGCGGACACGTCCGATCGGCCGGCAATCGAAATGCTCGAAGGTGGCTTGGCCAGCCAACTGGGTCGGCGCTGATCCGGGTGACGCAGGGATTTCAAATCGGCGGCACTAGCCCCGCAAGCTGTCCGCGAGCGCGACAAGCGCATTGGCAA
>JBBWZU010000767.1:0-2940 GCA_039649225.1 Hyphomicrobiales bacterium
GCACGATCGGCCGAAGACGTTGTTCAAAGTGCTGCGGGTGAAATATGGGCCAGGCCGACATCGAGAGAGACGCCGCCTTCTGGGCGCGCGCCGAACGTCACATGTTGCGTTATGGCGCCGACTTTGCGGCGTTTGTTCCGGCACGCGCGCAAGGCGCTTTTCTCTACGATGCTGCCGGCCGCCGCATGCTCGATTTTACGTCCGGCCAGATGAGCGCCATTCTGGGTCACTGTCATCCCGAGATCGTGGCAACGATCGGCAGAGCCGCGGAGCAACTGGATCACCTCTACTCCGGGATGCTGTCGGCGCCCGTGGTCGACCTCGCCGAACATTTGGCTGCTTTGGTGCCCGAGCTGCCGAAGGTGCTGCTGCTCTCGACCGGTGGCGAGGCGAACGAGGCCGCGATCCGGCTCGCCAAGACAGTCACGGGAAAATGGGAGATCGTCGCCTTCGCGCAGTCCTGGCACGGCGTGACGGCCGCGGCTGCCGCTTCGACCTTCAAATCCGGCCGGCGCGGGCAAGGCCCGATGATGCCCGGCACTTACGCCATTCCGGCGCCGAACGCCTTTCGTCCACGTTTCATCGGCGTGAGCTGGCAGCACGAACTCGACGACGCATTCATCCAGCTCGATCGCCAATGCACCGGAAATCTTGCCGCGTTCATTGCCGAGCCTATCCTGAGCAGTGGCGGCATCATCGATCTTCCGCTCGGCTACCTGGCAGCCCTGAAAGCGCACTGTGAGGCGCGTGGGATGCTGTTGATCCTCGATGAGGCCCAGACCGGCATCGGCCGAACCGGCAAGATGTTCGCCTTCGAGCGCGACGGCGTTACTCCGGATATCCTGACGCTGTCGAAGACGCTCGGCGCCGGGCTGCCGCTGTCGGCCGTGATGACCTCCGTGGCGATCGCCGCGCAGGCCGACGCGCACGGGTTCAACTTCTACACCACCCACGTCAACGACCCGCTGCCGGCGGCCGTCGGCCTGAAAGTCCTGGAGATCGTCGCGCGCGATGGCCTGGCGGAACGGGCCCAAACTCTCGGCGCGCGTCTTGCGGCCGGCCTGCGCGACTTGAAGCAACGGCACACCTGCATCGGCGACGTGCGCGGGCGCGGTCTTCTGCTCGGGTTGGAATTCGTCACTGCGGGCGGGCTTAGCGCCGCCGCCCTGTCCGAAGCCGTGACCCGCGCCGCGGCGGAATGCGGTCTGTCGGCCAACATCAGCCAATCCGGAGGCGCCGGCGGCGTGATGCGCATTGCGCCTCCCCTCACCGCCAGCGAGGCGGAAATCGATCTTGGGATCGAGCTGCTCGATGCGGCGATAGCGCGTGCTGTCGCGTGACGAGGCTTCGACGCGAGTCGCGAACGCGGTATGCGCCGCACGACGACATCATCACGCTCGACTTCATCAACACGCAACTCGAAGCCGGTGCGCGTGCCGGAATCGAATTCATGCTTGACACCGCCGAGGTGGTGCGCGCCGCCCCCGACCGGGCGATCATCGCCGTCGAGCTCGAGGAAGTGCACGGCCAAGTGAGGGGCAAGGCTGCCCGGCCTCGCCCAGCCGGCATGATGATTACAAATCATCGGTCCTCGGGGGGAAGCTCCCTGATATTGCCGGAATGAGCCGCGATCTCATCGAAACTGTAGGAGAGACTCATTCGCCGGCCCGAAGGCGGACGCTTTGCGAGCGAGAGGCCAGGCCGCCATTCGGTTGCCGGACGGATCGGGCGCGGCGTGAACCCGCCGCCGCAATTCGGGCAGACGTTGAAGAGGACGCCCTCGACGCAGCTGGCGCAAAAGGTGCATTCGTAGCTGCAAATACGCGCGAATGCCGATGACGGCGGAAGATCCCTGTCGCAGCATTCGCAGTTGGGTCTCAATTCGAGCGCCATCACGCGCCTCCATTGCTCTCGACGGCTCGAATATAGCGGCGTAGGTGTTGGCGGATATGACAAAAAGCCAACAGAATCCGCCAAACCTGAGGATCGTCGAAATCCTCGCTTTTCCAAGCGTGCAATTGCTCGACGTCGCCGGCCCGTTGCAGGTCTTCGAATCCGCCAATGATGGCCGCAGGCAGATGGGAAAGCCGGCTGCCTATCTGACCAAGGTTGTGGCGCCTTCGATCCCGGTCATGTCATCCGCCGGGCTTGGCCTCATGGCACGCCGGTTGCCGCGCAAGGACGCAGCGCTCGATACCTTGATCGTTGCCGGCGGAATGGGTGTTCGTGCGGCATCCGAGGACGAACATCTGGTTCGCTGGCTTGCGGCGCGTGCTCAGGCTGCCCGACGCGTTGCATCGGTCTGCTCGGGTTCATTTCTGCTCGGGGCCGCGGGACTATTGGACGGAAAGCGTGTGGTGACGCACTGGCAGGAGTGCGATCGTCTTGCGCAACGCTACCCAAAGGCGCGCGTCGAATCGGATCCGATTTTCGTCCAGGACGGAGCTGTGTGGTCTTCTGCCGGCGTAACCGCTGGGATCGACCTCGCACTGGCCATGGTCGAGCACGATATCGGACATGCAGCAGCGATGGCTGTCGCGCGCGATCTGGTGGTCTTCTTGAAGCGGCCAGGTGGACAGGCACAATTCAGCGCGGCGCTGGCCTTTCAAACGCGTGGCGGCGGGTTTGATCGTCTGCATGGCTGGATCGCCGATCATCTGGCCGACAACCTCTCGGTTTCCAATCTGGCGGCGCGCGCAGGCATGAGTGAGCGGAGCTTCGTTCGCCGCTACCGCCAGTTGATCGGCGTTACGCCCGCTCGCGCCGTGGACAAGTTGCGCGTCGAGGCCGCGTGCGGATACCTCGTTGGCGGAACAGACCCAATCAAGCGCGTTGCCGACCGCTGCGGCTTCGGATCGGAGGAAACGATGCGCCGAAGCTTCCTGCGCGAGGTTGGGATCACCCCTCGCGACTATCGCGACCGCTTTTCCGCAAAGCCAA
>JBBWZU010000449.1:0-16804 GCA_039649225.1 Hyphomicrobiales bacterium
GCCGGCCGGAAGCCAGCCGAGCGCGACCGCGAACGTGAGAATGAGCACAAGGCCGACCCAAAACGTCGGGACCGAAAAGCCCAAAATCGAAAGACCCATGATCAGCCGCGAGACGAGACCATCCGGCCGGTAGCCCGCGTACATGCCGAGCGGGACGCCGAACAGCGTCGCGCCGAGGACGGCGGCGAGCGTCAGTTCCAGCGTCGCCGGCAGGCGCGAGAGGATCAGCTCCAGCACCGGCATGTTGAACACGAAAGAGCGCCCGAAATCGCCCGTGATGAGACGCTTGAGAAAGCCGAGATATTGCTGCCAGAGCGGCAGGTCGAGGCCGTATTGCCGGATCACCAATTGGCGGATGCGCTGGTCGGCGTCGGGCGAAATCAACACGTCGATCGGATTGCCGATGGCATAGACGCCGAGAAAGACCAGGAACGAGATCACCATCATCACGGTGACGGCTTGCAGCAGGCGCTGGATGACGAAGCCGAGCATCGGCGACTACGCCCAGCCGTCCTGCATCAGCATCCGGGTTTCCTCCACGGCCACGCGCCACATCGCCAGCATCTCCTCGTCGCCACGCTGGTAGAGGCCGCCGTAATTGCCATCGCCCAGCAGCTCTTTCTTGGCTACCGGGTCAAGCTGCGCGAAACGGCCAAAATCGATCATCGGTTTCTGCATGCTCGGCTGTACGACATCTGGAAGCCGTGTCCACGGAAAGTTCTCCAGCCACGAGGCGTGCGAGGCGACCGGGTCGATTTCCATCGCCTTGGCCCAAGTCATGGGCGCGTTCCACCAGTTGTGCCACTTTACGCGGCAGCCGTGATTACGCCCGAGCCATTCGAGAACCACGCCGTGGATCGGGATATTCCCACCGTGACCGTTCACGATCAGGATGCGCCTGAAGCCTGACCGCACGATGCCGTCGAGCACGTCCGTCACTAGCGCACAAAGAGTCGCCATACGTAAGGTGACGGTGCCCGGATATTCGGCGAAGCTCGGCGTCAGGCCGTAGGCGATCACCGGAAACACCGGTATGTGCAGCGGCTCCGCCGCCTCGACGGCGACGCGTTCCGACAAAATCGTGTCCACGGCGAGACTCAAATGCGCGTGCTGCTCGGTCGACCCGATCGGCAGCACGGCGCGGTCGTCCTGGGCCACGTGGTCCCGCACTTGCATCCAGTTCATGTCGGCGATCCGCATGAACTCTCCGTGCTGCCTCGGCATTAGTTCCAACCGGAACTATGTTGACCGCGTGTAAATGCCGTGTCAAGTTTCGCTTGGAACAATAGTCGGCTCATCGATGCGCGAGAATTTGAAACGCATCCGCGAGCGTGCCCGGCACGAGAACGCGGATGATTGCTCGCCCGGCCTCAATTCCATGGTCGGGACGAAGCTGTGGCAGAATCCGTGCTGGCTGTCGTTCCGCACCAACTTCATCGCGCATCACTTCAATCAGCCGCTCTACGACTGGATCCAACGCCGATATCGGCTCACTGCGCCGGAACACGTGGTGCTCTATGCACTCGGACTGAAAGAGGGAATTACGGCCGATGATATCGCGGCGTCCTCCGCCCGCCCCAAGAACACCCTCAGCCGCGCCATCAATAGCCTGTTGCGCAAGAAGCTGTTGCTGCGCAAGCAGGATCAGGCGGATCGCCGCCGGCTCAGCCTGTACCTGACGCGTTCGGGGCGCAGGATTTTCGACGACACGGTCCCGCGACTGGTTGCGCAAGAGCAGGCCATGGTCGCGGCTCTGACGCCCTCGGAGCAGCAAGTGCTCAACCGCCTTCTCACCAAGATCATCTTGAACAAGGCTCAATGGCCGACAACCGTCGGAAAGGAACCCACGCCGTGAAGCGTACTTCCATGCCTCGCATCCCCCTGATCCGTACCGCAATTGCCGCCGGACTGCTGGCTGCATCCGCGAGTTTTGCCCTCGCGCAGACATTGACGATCGGCGTCCGCGGTGGGCCTGACTCGATCGATCCGCATTTCACCGCGACCGGCACGCACGCCGAGGCCCTCAAGCAGGTGTTCGACACGCTGGTCTGGTCCGGCGACGGGCTGGAAATCGAGCCGCGCCTGGCCGAGAGCTGGAACGCGATCGATCCGACGACCTGGGAATTCAAGCTCAAGCGCGGCGTGAAATTCCACGACGGTTCGGATTTCACCGCCGATGACGTGAAATTCTCGATCGCCCGCATGGCAACGCCGATGGGGCCGAACCCGACGACGATTTACGTGCGCCGCGTCAAGGAGACCAAGGTGATCGATCCGTACACGATCCACGTGATCACCGACGGTCCGGCGCCGAACCTTCCGAACGACTTCATCCGCCTGTTCATCGTGTCGCACACCGCGGCGGCCGGCCTCACCAAGGACAATGCCAACGAGGCGTTCAACAGCGGCAAGGCCGCGATCGGCACCGGACCGTACAAATTCGTCTCATGGACCCCGAAGGGCGATTTTGTCACCGATCGTTTCGACGGCTACTGGGGCGGCAAGGAGCCGTGGGCGCGGGTGGTGCGCAAGGAAATCCCCAACGACGCCGCGCGCGTCGCGCAGCTCAAGGCCGGACAACTCGACCTGATCACGCGCGCGCCCGCTTCGGACGTTCCGACATTGGAGCGCGATCCCAAGATCACGGTTGTCAAGGTCGATACGGTCTATGTGTTCAACCTGGAAATGGACATGCGCGAACAGCCGCCCGCCGGCCAGGTATCGGCCAAGGACGGCTCCGCGTTGCCGAAGAACCCCTATCTCGACATCCGCGTGCGCGAGGCGATCGATCTTGCCATCGACCGCAAGGCGCTCGCCGAAATCGCCATGGAAGGTCTTGGCAAGCCGGTGAACCAGCTCGTGACGCCCTCGATCTTCGGCTTCAACAAGGCCTTGCCGGAACGGAAATATGATGTGGCGGCGGCCAAGAAACTGATGGCCGAGGCCGGCTATCCGAACGGCTTCAAGCTGGTGTTCAGCTTCACCCAGGACCGCCTGCCGGGCGACAGCCAGGTCGGCACCACGATCGCCCAGATGCTCGCGGCGATCGGCATCGACGCGCAGGCGAACGCCCAGCCGGCCGCGGTGTTCTTCCCGGCGCGCACGCGCGGCGAACTCTCGATGTCGATGTCGGGTTGGGGGACGCTGACCGGCGAGGCGCACTACACGCTCTCGGCGGTCGCGCATTCCAACAACAAGGAATTGAAGTTCGGCGCCTTCAACGTGCTCGGGTACAAGAACGACGAGATGGACAAGGTGATCCAGGATGCCGCCGTGGAGATGGACGAAGCCAAACGCCGTGGCCTGCTCGAAAAGGCCAACGAACTGGTCCTCAAGGATCACCAGCGCCTGCCGATCACGGCGGTCGGTTCGGCTTGGGCGATGCAGAAGGGCAAGGTGACGATCAAGCCGCGTGTCGATGAAGATACGCTGGCCATGAATATCAAGCCGGCGACCAACTGACGATCCGGACCTGCCGGACACGCGCGACGCGCGGCACCAGGGAAGAAGCACTTGTCGTCACCGATCGCGATCGGCATTCATGGAGGCTGCGGGACGCTTGACGCCGCGCTGTTGAGCGATTCCGAATGGGCGCAGATGCGCGAGCAGCTGGCTAATGCGCTGAAAGCCGGTTGGGATGCGCTCGCCGCGGGCGCGCATGCCGTCGACGCCGTGGAAGCCGCGATCGTCGTCATGGAGGACTCGCCGCACTTCAATGCCGGCTACGGCGCCGCCCTGACTGAAGCGGCGGATCACGAGCTTGACGCCTCGATCATGAGCGGCGACACGCTCGCGGCGGGTGCGGTATGTGCCGTGCGCCGCATCCGTAATCCGGTCCGGGCCGCGCGCGCCGTCATGGAGCAGTCCAGCTGTGTGCTGATGACCGGCGAAGGAGCCGATGCCTTTGCGGCGCGGGCCGGGCTCGCGATGGTGGAGAACGGCTACTTCACCACCGAACGCCGGACCGCGGCGCTTGCCAGCCTGAAGAAGCGACGCGCCGCCGGCACGATCGCGATGGCAAGCGAGGCGGAGCGGCACGGCACGGTCGGCGCCGTTGCGCTCGATGCGACGGGAAACCTTGCAGCCGCGACATCGACCGGCGGTTTCAACAACAAGCCGCTCGGACGCGTCGGCGACAGCGCCGTTATCGGCGCCGGAACCTATGCGAGGAACGGCGTATGCGCGGTCTCCTGCACCGGGCAAGGCGAACTCTTCATTCGCCACGCCGCCGCCTACGACATCGCGGCGCGCATCCAATATGCGGGCCAAACGCTCGCGCAGGCAACGGACGCAATTGTGCATGAGACGATGACGGCGCACCGGATCGGTGCCGGACTGGTCGCGATCGACGGCGCGGGCCGCGTGGTCGCGCCGTTCAATACCATCGGGATGTGCCGCGGCTGGATCACGCCGGCCGGCGAGATGGCGGTCGCGACGCACCAGGAGGTACACCACCTCGGGAGCCTGCCGCGATGAGCGCATCCGAGCCGATCCTGATCTGGGGCGCGGGCGCGATCGGCGGAACGATCGGTGCTTTTTGGGCGCGCGCCGGCGTGCCGGTGCTGCTGGTCGATGTCGTGGCCGAGCATGTCCAGACGTGCCGCACCACCGGGCTGGAAATTTCCGGTCCGATCGAAGCCTTTAGGGTCACGGTCCCGGCCGTTGAACCGCACGAGTTGCGCGGCATCTATCGCCGCATCGTGCTCGCCGTGAAGGCGCCGGCGACGCAGGCCGCGCTCGAGCAACTGGCGCCGCACCTTGCGCCCGACGGCTTCGTGCTCTCGGCGCAGAACGGGCTGAACGAGATCGCAATTGCGGAGAAGCTCGGCAAAGAACGGACCATGGGGTGCTTCGTCAATTTCGGTTCCGACTGGCACGGCCCGGGCCAGATCCTGTTCGGAAACCGCAGCGCCGTGGTGGTCGGCGAGATCGACGGCGCGATCCGCGAGCGCACACGCGACATGCACACACTGCTCGCGCTGTTCGAACCGGACGCGGTGCTGACCGACAACATCTGGGGCTATCTGTGGGGCAAGCTCGCCTATGGGGCGATGCTGTTCGCGACGGCGCTGACCGAGGATTCGATGACGGCGAATTTTGCCGATCCGCGCCGCTTTGCGGTGTTCGATGCGCTCGGGCGCGAGGTCATCGCGGTCGCGCAGGCCCGCGGCATCAAGCCGGTCGGCTTTACGGAGTTCGATCCCCTCGCCTTCGCGCCTGGTGCCGCTGAAGCGACCGCGCGCGCCGCCATCGCGCGGCTCGCCGACTACACCAGCCACGGCGCCAAGACGCATTCCGGCATCTGGCGCGACCTTGCGGTGCGAAAGCGCAAGACCGAGGTCGACCCGCAGATCGGCATTATCGGCAAGCTCGGCCGCGAGGCCGGCATCGCGACACCCGCGCTCGACCGCTTGACCGCGCTCATCCACGATATTGAAGACGGCCGCCGTCCACTAGCCTTCGCGACATTCCTGGATCTGATCGACACATGCACATCCGCCACGACGGCCGCGTCGCGCTCGTAACCGGTGCCGCGCAAGGGATCGGCCAGGCCATCGCCAAGGGATTGAAGGACGGCGGTGCGCGCGTGCACGTCGCCGACCGCGATGAGGCGGGCGTGACCGGATTCGCGCAAGCGCACGGTCTTGCGGCGCACGTGCTCGACGTGTCGGATCGCAAGGCCGCGGCCGATGTGGTGAGCGCGATCCTCGCGCCAGAGGGCAAACTCGATATTCTGGTGAACGCTGCCGGTGGCGTGCGCGGGCAAGTCGGCCGCCCGATCGAGGAGGTCAGCGAGGACGACTGGCGCGTCATCTTTCAGGCCAATGTCGACGGCGCGTTCTGGCTCGCCCAGGCGGTGGCGGCACCGATGCGGCAGGCCGGCTTCGGACGTATCGTCAACATCGCGTCCGGCGCCGGGTTGCGGCCGAGCCTGACCGGCATTCAGGCCTATACGGCGGCCAAGCACGCGCTGGTCGGGCTGACCAGGCAGCTGTCGCAGGATCTCGGCCGCTTCGGCATTACCTGCAACGCGATCGCGCCCGGTTTCGTGCGCTCCAATCCCGCCACCGAGCGCCAATGGGAGGGCTATGGCGCCGAAGGCCAGGCACGGCTGGTCGAAAGCATCCATACGCGGCGGCTCGGGACCGCGCACGATATCGCGGCCGCCGTGCTGTTTCTCGCCAGCACGCAGGCCAGCTGGATCTCCGGTCAGATCGTGTCGGTCGACGGCGGGCGATCGTAGCGCCTTCGGCGATCGATGCATCGCGGCTTGCCGTGATCTTAAACGGCCCGTTCTGAAACAGAACCTCGGCGGCGTCCGTTGGATAGGCGATCAACGTCTCGTACTGAAATGACACGCGCCTATCGGGCGTTGCCCAAATGCTCGCGGAAGAACTCCGTCACGGCGGCATTGAACTCGTTGAAGGCCTCCCGGTCGAACCCCAGCCGATCCGCTTGCAGCTGCGCCATCATGATTGCCGATTGCGCGATCAGCGTACCGTTTCGTACGATCGCGAAGATGAGCGCGCGGCGGCCGGCTGATGCCGAAGCATCACAGCAGAGATACATCATGCACCTCCGTTCACACCTTTTCGCCGCCCTGTTTTGCTGCGCAGCCACGGTAGGAGAAGCTGCCGGTCTGAAATTGATCGATATCTCGGCAGATGCCGAAGGACCGGCCCTGACCGGAGCCGCGTGGTATCCCTGCGCGGCGCCCGCCGCAGAGGTGAGGCTGCGCAGTATTGTCGTTCCGGCCCTGAAGGATTGCCCGGTCGCGGGCGAAAAGCTGCCCCTGATCATTATTTCGCATGGGACCGTCGGATGGTTTGGCGGCCATCACGACACGGCGGCCGCGCTGGCCGATGCTGGATTTGTCGTCGCCGCCATCAGCCAACCTGGTGATACGTGGTCCGACACGAGCCGCGTCGGCGACCTGGCAATTCTATTCGATCGCCCCATCAGTACAAAGCGGCTGATCGATTACATGACCGGCGCCTGGCCCGACCAAGCCCGAATCGACGCCGGGGCGATTGGGTTCTTCGGCTTCTCAAGAGGCGGCTATACCGGGCTCGTTGCCGTCGGCGCCGACCCCGATCTGCGTAAGGCCGCCGATTTGTGTTTGGGCGGCTCCGAACATCCGGCGTGCGACAAATTGCGAAACCAGGAACGTCCGAGCGAGTCTCCGATCCATGAGGTCAGGATCAAGGCTGCAGTCATTGCCGATCCGGCCTTCGGCAGGCTTCTCGACCGCGACAGCCTGAACGGCGTGAAAGCACCGCTTCAGCTTTGGGCGTCGGAACGTGGCGGCGATGGCGTATCCCTGGAGCTCGTCTCCGCCATCCAGGCAAACTTGCCGTCGAAGCCGGATTACCGTGTCGTACCAAATGCCGGACACTTTGCTTTCGCCGCCCCCTGCTCGCCCCTGCAAGTGGCGGCGGCTCCGAAAGTCTGCATCGATGCCAACGGCTTCGATCGCGTTGCTTTTCATAAGCAGCTGAATGCGGCCGTATTGGAATTCTTTCGCAAACATCTGATTGAAGACCCAAAACCGTAGAGCATGATCCCGAAAGACAGGTCCCGGACTTTGGAAGAAAATCATAAAGGCCGGTGTCCATATTTCGGCCCGACATCGGCCACAGGTGATTAAGACGCGCCATAAGTCCGGCCGCATCTGCGCATATTTTTTGCGCATAATGGCGCTTGAGGATGCCGGCTGCCGCACGAGAGCATGCTCTGGCGAGATTGAATCGCTCCTCATCTCCGCTCGTTCCCGCGAAAGCGGGGAGCCAGGACCAAGGAAAGAAAGATCTGGATTCCCGCTTACGCGGGAACGAGCGGAACAGGCACTAGCTTTGCTCGGGAGGGCACGATGGTTTTGGTTCCGACAGGAAATCACCCGCCGACAAACCGCCTGAGACGCCGGGCCATCCTTCGGTCGGCGACCGTCTCAATTCTGACGGCACTGACCGTGACGCAGGCGGCCGCCCAGTTCCTCAGCGCCGATAACCTGCATGCATGGTGCAAGAACAACCGACCCATGGCGTCGGCCTATGCGGCCGGCATGGCGGATGAAGCCGCGCATAGCCTGTTCGTCCTGGATAGCGTCAAACCGATGTCGAGCGTCGATTCGGCATCTTCCGCGCTCATCGCGACGAGCAAGATCGGCACCGAACTGATCGGCGGATCGTGCCGGCCGCGGGAGGCGACGCTCGATCAGGTGACCGATGCGCTGTGCAATTTTCTGCGTGACTTTCCACGCGATCGGCACGCCCCGCCGGCACTGGTGTTCAGCCAGGCTATGGGCAAGCAATGGCCCTGCGCACAACCGCAATAGAGGCTCGAGACGTTCAAACTCACACTCCGTCGTGGCCGGGCTTGTCCCGGCCATCCACGACTTGCTTGCTTTTAATTGCCCGGCAAGAAAAACGTGGATGCCCGGCCGTCAGGGCGTTTACGCCCGTCTTCGACGGGCTAAGGCCGAGCATGACGGAGTTCTTTGAACGTCTTACGCCCCAATTTCCAACGATCAGCGTTAAGTCGGCGCCGACGCCTTGCGCTCCGTATACTGATCCATCCAGCCGGACATCGACAGCGATGGCGAGTCTTCCACGTTGGGCATGAACCACTGCGCGGCGCGCGTGAGCAGATTGGTCCCGCTCTCGCTGTTCGACGCAATCTCGAACGGATCGACATAGCATCGGGCGCCGGCCGCGTTTGCGATCCGCGTCACGGCCTCGACCATCGCCGGCGCGCCTCCCGCATAGACGACATCATCCGGCGTAAGCGCCGGCAGGTAGTCGGGCGGCCTCCCCGACCGGACCGCGCGTGTAGCGTCATGCTGTGCCGATACGACCGGAATGATCGTCACGCGCGGAAACGGCGCGAGCCGGCACAATGCGGGAATCATGTAGAGCGACTCCAGGGTACGCGCGCCGGCGATGAGGACGAGCTCGCGCTCGGGCCACTCCTTGATGGCCGCTTCCGCGATGGACCAGATCGGCGCAAAACCGGTTCCGCTCGAAACCAGCACCATGCGGGACTCATTGCGCGGCCGGAAATAGGCCGAACCGAACGGACCCGTCAGCGTGACCTTGTGGCCTTTTACAATCTTACGCCCCAGCTCCGACGATACGCGGCCATCGGGAAATTGCCGGATATTGAAGCGGATCGCGTCCGGATCGCATGGCCACTCGAGCGGCGCTGTCGGGCTGTAGCAGCGCGCCGGAAAACCGCGAAACTGCACCGACAGATACTGGCCCGGAATATAGTCGACGGCCTCGGTGGGCTTCACGCAAACCTCGAGAACGTCGGGCGCGATGGCCACGATATCGCTCACGTGTCCCGACACCTCCGTCACCGGCAAGGTGTTCTCGACCGCGATCTGCATGTCGGAGATCACGCGGGCCTGACATGCATGAACGACGTTGGGTTGGCTGGTGGCGCCGCCAAAGGCATGCCCCGCCAAGACCCGCACATGGCACGTCCCGCAATAGCCGGAACGACAATCATGCGGCAGCTCGATGCCGTTCATCAGTGCCGCATCGAGCAACAGGTCGCCCTGATGTGCCGCGAACGTCTCTCCGTCGATCTGCACGTTGCAGATTCTTTTTCCCATTACTTCACCTCCAGGCGGATTGGTCTTACGTGTCGCGTGTGGCGAATTTGCGCGTGATCGAAGGCAGCAACGCGCATGAATGTGCCAGTCCTGATCGGCACGTCGTAGCGGCTTTGCACCTCCAGCCGGCGCACGATCTCGAGCGCCCATCGCCCGGCAGCCCATCGCCCCACGCAGCGCACGTCGGCGCGGTCGCCCGAATATTGTCCCGAGATGATGACGCCGGGGATGATCGTTCCTTCGGGAATTTTCCGATCGAGCTCGGCCGAATAAGGCAGCGACTCGTCCTCGGTCATGTACCAGCGCGCGCCTTCGCTCTCGCCGTGATTGGGGTCGAGATCGAGGTTGCCGAGCGAGGCTATCGTCTTGTCGGAATCCTTCGGCAGCCGGCGCGGCGTGATGCCGGACAGGTATCCGAGCGGCCAGCGCTGCGCGAAATTGTCCTGATAGTTCGCCGTGCCGGGATCGGCGGCAAATCCGCCGCGGTACGGCGCCATGCCGTCGAACTGCGCCTTGATGGCTTCGGCCGGCGGACCGAAATAATTGTCGTCGCAGAACATCGCCGGATTGGTGCTCGTCGCCTTCCATTGCCAGACGTCGACGAACACGCCCTCTGCGCTCGTGTAGTGCAAGCCGCGTCCCGACAGCGTCTTCGGCTTGCCGGCGGCCGGCTCCTTGCCGGCGTGGAACGTCAGGTCACCGGCGAGCGCGGTATCGAGCGTGGTCAGCAGAACCGAGAACTTGTCCTCATTGAACGAGCGCTCGTCGCCATATTCATATCCGTCGTGCAGCAGTTCCCAGCCCTTGGGGGACTTTCGCAATGGAAGTTGCTTCAATGAGCGCGTCGGATCATCCCAGATGAAGAGGAAATAGGCGTAAGTCCCATCGTGCACCGCCTGGATCGAGATGCTTGTCTCGCCGGTGCCCGAGAAGTTTCCGCCGCGTTCCGTTACGACGGAGATCGGCCGGACTTTCTGCCAGATCGCGTCGGACGATTCGCCATCAATGAGCGGACGCTCGGCCGGCGTGATGCGGTGGATGTAAAGCGTGTCGGCGGTTTGCCGCTCCATCGCCAGCATGAAGGCAACGCCGGTGACCGCCGCCGCGATGGCAACCACGAAGGCGTTCGCCTGAACGACGGGCCCACGCCGGCGCCGTCGCGGCGGTGACCTGTCATGACCCAAATGATTTTGGCTCAGATTGTTCTGACTCAAATGATTTCGGCTCAAATGACCTTGGCTCAAATGATCTTGGCTCAAATGATCTTGGCTCAAATGATCGCGGTCCGCATGATGCCGTTCCGGCGCAGCGTCATGCGCGGAATAAACCTTCCGCCGGGGCTGTTCGTCCGTGGCGGGCGGCTGCAGGGGCGCCGCGCGCCGTCTGGCCGGCGGCTCCAGCGGCCTTTCCTGACCCGGCGCAAGCGGCGGATTGCCTTGAGCCTCGAGCAGCGCAAGGACCGCGGCGGGATCGAACGGCTGCTGCGGTGGCGCGAGGCGCGTCGGCCGCAGGATGCGCAGGAGCTGTGCCGAGCCTCCGAGCCGCCACTGCGAGAAGACGTGCGCGACGCCATAGCTGAGCAGCGCCCACAGCCCGAGCCAGTGTGCCTGAACCGTCAGATGGCTGACGTGCCCGAGATAAAGCAGCACGCCCGTCACCAACTGCAACAGCATCGCGCAATAGAACATCCAATAGAGGATGACGTTGATCGTACCCCAGCGCGCGGTGCTGCGGCCAAGCAGGCCGCGCAATCTGACGCTGTCGAGCCGAACCCGTTGCCCGAGGCCCGCGCGCGACACATAGACCACGTAGGCAATGGCTATACCGATAAGCAGGACGGCGGCGTCGATGTGGTGCGTCCACACGGTTGCCTTGGGAAGCAAGGCATCGAACACGTCGAGCCAGGTCCGGTCCGGCGTTTCGGTCGCGATCCTCAAGCCGGTGATGACCGCAATCGCAAGCAGCGCGACCAGCAGCCAGTGAAAGATGACCGTCCCATAGTCGGTCTTCTTTTTTCGACGTATCGTTTGTCCCAACTTCTGTCCCCCCGAAAACACAGCGACGTCGCGCCTGCGGAGCCGCACGGCCACATATCGTCGCATGCGCGCCGGATCACTGCGCTCGTCCCCGGCACTCAAGCCAATCAGATCGTCTCGCCAACCACGAGCTTCGCGATGTCCCCCATCAGCTCGTGGGGCCGTTCACTGTTCGATTCATCCTCCCTGGTTCGGTTGCGGCGTTCCCGGCGCCGCACCATTTGTGGCTCCACGCATGCCTCAGGGCATGAGATCGAAGCCATTCAGATCGAAGTCATCCGGAGACCGGTCACTCGGCTAGCGTAGTCCGGTCTCCGGATGTGTCGCGGCCGCACCCCGTCGAGCGGTCACGACGTCCGTGGTTTTCACCCCCACATGTGTTCGAAGTGATGGTGGTGCTCGACGTGATGAGCGCCACCGCCCGCCAAATCATCCGCCGAATGGCCGGCGTCCGCCACAAGGGCACTGGCAGGCGTTGCGGCCGCCGCCGCGGTTGCGGGCGCCGCAGGCGCTGTCGTCGGCGCCGTGGCGGCGGCGACCGCCGGGAGAGGCGCAGGGGTGGCGGTCGACAAGACGTCCGCCACGGTCAGGCCATCCGCGTTGTAGGTCCCGCCGGTCACCGGCACGTTGTTGCCGCCGACGTCGGCCGAGTTGCCGTGCATCTGGTCGGCGGCGGCGGCGACGAGAGCCGCATTGCCGGTCTGCAGGCCTTCGATCATCTTCGATACCTCGGCGCCGAGCGTGCTCGTATCGCCGAGCAGCTCGTTATCAAAGCGCGCCTCGAATATCCCGCCCTGCGCGGCATCGAAGTTAGTAACGGTCTTCTGAAAGGTATGAAGATCGTTGATCAGCGTATTGATGGCGTCGGCATTGTCGGTCCCGACCAGGTTGTTGGCCTGCTGGCCGAGCGAATTCGACTGGGCGATGAAGTTGGCCCAGAAATTCGTCTGCGCGTCATTGTCGATATATTTCGGCGTCGGGTTCAGCGAGTCGCCGAACGGCGAAAAGCCCGCGATCCCGCCCTGGCTCGCCATGTTGGCCAGATTGGTGTCGCCCTGAACGATGTCGATGATGTCCAGGATATTGTCGTTGCTCGCCCTGCCGGCATCCGGGCTGACGCCCGCCTGATTGATGTAGGTCAGCTCGAGCTGCATCTGCCTGATGATCGCGTCCGCATGCACGCCGGTCAGGCCGCCGAACAGCAGCGGCTGATCGGCGACCAGCTGCTGCATGTCGGTGATCACGGCATTCACGTCGTTGGTGATGGTCGCCTTGTTGTCGGCGTTCACGCCGCCGAGGAGATGATTGGCCACGTCATTGAAGATGGCGCCGATCTCCGCAAGGTTGGCATGCGGCGCCGTCGCGGCCGTCACGCCGTCGGCAAGTGCCGGAGGTGCCGCCAGAAAGCCGTTCGCGCCATTCGCGGTTGCCAGCGTCGTCAGGTTCGGATCGCTGTTGACGGCGTTGAGAATGGCGATGTGGCTGTCATGCAGCGCGGTCTCTGCGGCGGCAACGCTTCCGAACGTTCCCCCGCCGTTCACCGATGCCGTCGCGGCGCTGGTGGCCGTGGTCAGGTCGTTCAGGATCGCCTGTACGTTGGTGAGCGTCGCGCCGCTGAATTGGCCGGCCGCGATTTCCGCCTGCAGCCCCTGCTGCACGGCCTGCAGATCGCTGACATAGCGGAACACGCTGCCGTTGCCCTGGCCGCCTTCCTCGACGGCGTTCTGCCAGAGACCGCCGACGAGCGCGCGCGTCGCGTCGTTGAAGCTGGCGCCTAATGTCGCAAAGTCCGGCGCCGCAGCAGGCGGTGTGCCGGTGCCTCCCGTCCCCGTACCGCCCGTACCGGTACCGCCCGTCCCCGGATCGCCCGCCCCCGGATCGCCTGTGCCGGTACCGCCGGTGCCTGGATCGCCGGTGCCGCCCGTGCCCGGATCGCCTGGATTGGGATTATGACCGTGATGATGGTGAGGAGCGTGCCTGCCGTGCGCCATGGGTGTCTCCGCCGATCTGAATCTGTGATGTCAGTTGGAATGCGAATAGACTTCGAGGTGATGATGCTCGTTCCAGTTCTTGACCACCGTCTGACTGAAATGAGACCGGCAGGACCGAATGTGTGATCATTCATGGGTCGATTGAAGGCGCGAAAGACCTGACGAGCGCAGAGTCTCCCTCGGTCATCACGGCGCGATATTTTAATGCACATGCGATTTTAGTGAGAATACGGCGTGGGTTGCGCGATAATTTTAAACGTCATATCGGCGCGGCATGCGCCGCGCTCCGTACAACGAAGATTGCGTGGACGAAAGAATTCTTGATCGAGACATGAAGTCGCGGCGGATTCGAAAGCGAAAAACGCGCTGCATTTCGGTCGAAATTCTGTCGGGATCGCAGAGCAACGTCGACAATAGCCAGGCCAAGACAGCCGCATCTTGTTGCCGAGAGTCGCGGTCAAGCCATCAGTTGCGTTGGTGAATTGAGTATGTTGCGTTCCGATTCCGACGATCCCGTGGCTCTCGCGTTGCGAGCCAGCGCGCGCCGCCTCGCCGGTGTCGCGGTCTTCAGCGGCGTAATCAACCTGCTGATGCTCTCCGGCTCCCTCTACATGCTACAAGTGTACGACCGCGTGATCCCGGGGCGGAACGTCGCGACGTTGCTCGGCCTCTCGGTCATCGTGCTCGCCGCCTATCTGTTTCAGGGCTATTTCGAAGCGGCACGCTCGCGCATGCTCGCGCGCATCGGCACGCTGTTCGACGTCAGCTTGCAGAAGCCCATTCATATGGCCATCGCGACGCTGCCGCTACGCGGCGCCAAGCCGATGACCGCGCAGCAGCCGCTGCGTGACCTGGATCAGATCCGGATGTTCTTGTCGGGCATGGGCCCGACCGCATTCCTCGATATGCCGTGGATTCCGATATTCCTGGTCGGGCTGTTCATCTTTCATCCGGTGATCGGCCTCGTCGCGATGATGGGAGCCTCGACGATCATCGCAATGACGCTGGTGACCGAGCGCAGATCGAAGGACTCCGCGAAGGCCGCGATGGAAAGCAGCGCACAGCGGCAGGTGCTGGCCGACGCGACGCGCCAGAATGCCGAGGTCGTGCGCGCGCTTGGAATGACCGGCCGCTTCACGGCGCGATGGGCGGATGCCAACGAGACTTATCTGCAGCAGAACTTCCAGGTCACCGACGTCTACGCGAATCTGGGCGCGATCGCGAAAGTCATTCGCTATGTGCTGCAGTCCGCCATACTCGGCATCGGGGCCTATCTCGTCATCATCGAGCAGGCGTCCGGCGGCATCATGATCGCCTCGTCGATCATGATGGGCCGCGCGCTGGCGCCGATCGAGATCGCGCTGGCCAACTGGAAGCAGCTTGTCGCCGGACGCCAGGGTATCGGCCGCCTGCGCGAGGTGTTGAAGGCGACCGCGAATCCGGCGGTGCCCGCGGTCGCGCTGCCGCGCCCGCGCCAGATACTGTCGGTCGAGGATCTCACCGTGACGGTGCCGGGAGGCAACCGCACCGTCATCTCCAATGTCACCTTCAAGCTGACCGCCGGCATGGGTCTTGCCCTGCTCGGCGCGAGCGCGGCCGGCAAATCCTCGCTCGTCAGGGCCCTGACCGGTATCTGGCCGGCCAACCGGGGCGTCATTCGTCTTGACGGGGCCGCATTGGACAACTGGCATCCCGACGATCTCGGGCGGCACATCGGATATCTGCCGCAGGATGTCGCGCTGTTCGACGGAACGGTCGCGGAAAATATCGCGCGCTTCGACGACGATGCCACGTCGAATTCCATTCTGGACGCCGCGCGGCTGGCCGGCGCGCACGAGATGATTCTGCGGCTGCCGAATGGCTATACGACGCGGATCGGCGAGCGCGGCGCCAGCCTGTCGGCCGGGCAGCGCCAGCGCATCGGGCTCGCGCGCGCCGTATACGGCGATCCGTTCCTGATCGTGCTCGATGAGCCGAACGCCAATCTGGACGGAGACGGCGAGATGGCTTTGGTGCGGGCAATCGAGGCGTTGCGAAAGAAAGAGTGCATCGTCGTGCTGGTGTCGCATCGTCCCGATGCGATCGCCGCGCTGAACATCGCGATGGTGCTCTACGAGGGGCGCATGATCGCGTTCGGACCGCGCGACGAGATCTTCGCGCGCGTCGCGCGCCCGGCGGCCAACGCCTCGGCGGTCAAGTCTGCGACGGCCAAGCCGGCAACGCCGCTCAAACCGAAGACTGCGGAGAGTCTTGCTCGTGCCACCGGAGGCGCGCCGCCATGAGGCCGTTCGATGACGAACCGCGCGGCATGATCGCGGAGGCCTATCCCGACGCGCATGCGGATGAGGCGGCCGGGCCGCAAGGCCAGGCGCTGATCCTGGAATTGCGCCGGCTGCAACGCGCGCTCGATCACAATTGGAGCGACGGCGCGCGGGAAGCACCGCCGCGCAGCCGTCAGCCGAAAGCCGAACCGCGCAGCAACGCAAAGCTCAAAAAGAACGCCAAGGCGGCGCGCCCGTCGGCGGGCCGTCGGTTTGCAAGCTATCTGGATTGGCTTGGTTTCGGCCCAAAGCCTGTCCGGCGGGAGGCGGCGCCGTCGCGCAAGCCGCCGCCGCAGCGGCCGGCGCAACAACGGCCTGCGCCGCAAAAGCCTGCGCCACAACGAGCGCCGAACCCCGTCGACGTGGAGCTGGCGCCGGTCAACCGGCCCGACGCGCCGCCGATGCTGCCGCCGGCCTTGCGCGTCAGCGAGTTTCTCGAGCTGCGCGAACAACAGCATCGCCAAAACCATCAAGATCGCGATCAACCCCAGGCATTCGATCCTGGCGCAGAGCCGCGCGTGCCTGGCGCGGAGCCGCGCGTCCCTGGCGCGGAGCAGCACGTGCCTGGCGCGGAGCTGCGCGCGCCCGCGCCGCAGCCTCCCGCGGAGGTCCGCAAACGGGACCTCAGCGCGGTGACCGGCACCGCTGTGGCGCAGTTGCGCGCGGGCTGCGAATTTCTCATCAACGGATCGCCCGGCGCCGCAGTGGCGGACATTCCGGGTGAGACGTTTTCCAACCGTGTCGGCCGCGCCTATCTGGCCGAGCTGCGGACAGCGTTTCGGGTTCTGATCATCAGCGGCAGCGTCGCCGGGGGTTGGGCGACCTTGGTGCCGTTGTCGG
>JBBWZU010000787.1:0-3703 GCA_039649225.1 Hyphomicrobiales bacterium
CGGCGATCGGCAGAATGCCGCGGCGCAGGAATGGGCTGCGATCGCAGATCAGCGCCACCGCGAACCCCGTGGCTCCGCCGATGGCCCAGCCCGGCAGTGCCGACTTCAGGACAGTCTGAACGAAATCCGGGATCAGGATCGCGTGCGACGTTGCGAGCTTGGCGAGGATCGCCGAGGGCGGCGGCAACAGCACGAAGGGGATGCCGCCGCCGACGCAGACGATCTCCCACAGCGCGAATACCACAAGCCCGAACAGCAGCGGCGACACAATATCGCCCAGGCGGTCGCGCGCGCGTCGATTGGCTGGTCCGGCAAGTTCCTGGTTCAGCCACCAGGCGCCGGCCCAGGCGATGAGCGTCGCGACCCAGAACACGGCCGGCACCGCGCCGGGTCGGGCATGCGCCCAGCCGATCAGAGCCGCGAAGGCGAGCACCAGCACGGCCCCCCCGATCGCAAGCTTAGGATTTCCGCGCGCCGTAGCGGCGACGACCCCGGCATTCATGGCCGCGCTCCCATGGCCTTGGCGGTAAGGCGCTCCGCCAACGCCACCGTCTGGACGAGGCAGGCCGCCAGGATGGCGGCCGCGAACAGCGCCGCCCAGATCTGGATGGTCTGGCCGTAATAGGAGCCCGAGAGCAGGCGCGCGCCCAGGCCGAACGTGCCGCCGGTCGGCAATTCGCCGACGATGGCGCCGACCAGGCTGATCGCGACCGCGACCTTCAGCGAGGCGAAAAGATAAGGCACCGCCGCCGGCAGCCGAAGCCGCAGCAACGTCTGCGCCCGGCCGGCGGAATAAGTCCGTATCAGATCGAGCAGCATCGGCTCAGGCGAGGTCAGTCCCTTGACCATGCCGATCGCGACCGGAAAGAACGAGAGATACATCGAGATCAGCGCCTTCGGCACCAGCCCGGTGATGCCGGCCGCGCCCAGCGCCACGACCACGATCGGCGCGATCGCCAGGATCGGAATCGTCTGCGAGGCGATGAGCCACGGCAGCAGACTTTTCTCCAATGTGCGAACATGCACGATGCCGATGGCCAGCGCCATGCCGAGCACGGCGCCGAACGCGAAGCCGAGCAAGGTCGAGGAGAGCGTGATCGCACCGTGAAAGACCAGGCTGCGCGGCGATGACACCGGCGTCTCGACCGTCGCGGCCCACAGCGCGGCCACGACCTGATGCGGCGCCGGCAGCACCGGACGGTCGAGCGCCCAGGCGGCGATCAAGCGCTCGGTCAAAGTGCCCCCGGCGGGAAAGCTCGGCAGACCGGAATTCATCGGCAGGGCGGCGGCGTACCAGACGATGAGCAGCGCGGCGAGAACCACCGCGACCGGCACGATGCGCGCAAGGCCACGCTTACTCGTCATGGGGCTTACTCGTCATAGGAGTGTCCGGCGCGCAGCCCCTCCCTCACGCGATGCGCCACGGCGAGAAATTCCGCCGTGTCGCGGATGTCGAGCGTGCGCTCGCGCGCAAACGCGCAAGGGATGATGTCGATGATCCGCCCCGGCCGCGGCGACATCACGACGATCCGGGTCGAGAGGAACACCGCTTCGGGAATCGAATGCGTGACGAACAGCACGGTCTTCTTCGTCCGGTGCCAGAGCCGCAGCAGTTGCAGATTGAGGTTGTCGCGCACGATCTCGTCGAGTGCGCCGAAGGGCTCATCCATCAGGAGCAGTTTCGGCTCGAATGAAAGTGCGCGCGCGATCGAGGCGCGCTGCTGCATGCCGCCGGACAATTGCCACGGAAACCTGGCGGCGAAATCGTTGAGCCCGACGAGGCCGAGGTAATGCTGCGCCCGCTGCTCGCGCTCCGCCTTGGGCACGCCGAAAATCTCCAGCGGCAGCGTCACATTGCGGGCGATCGTGCGCCACGGATAGAGCGCCGGCGCCTGGAACACATAGCCGTATTGCCGCGCGAGGCGCGCCTCACCAGGGGAAAGCCCGTTGACCGAAAGCCGCCCGCCGGTCGGCTGCTCGAGATCGGCAATGACCCGCAGCAAGGTGGTCTTGCCGCAGCCGGAGGGGCCGATGAAGGAGACGAACTCGCCGGCTTCGATCGCAAGATCGACCTCCGACAGGGCATGGACCGGCCCGTCCGCGGTTTCGAAGACCAACGACAGGCCCTGGATGTCGACCACGCGCGCTGTCGGTTCATTCGACTTTGGCTCGTTCGACTTTGGCTCATTCGACTTGGGCTCATTCGACAAGGTCATGGTGTCCCATTCGGCAGCGCCGGAGGCGCCCGCGATATCGGCAGCAAAATCCATGATCCGTCAATTGTCCAACTCTTGGCTCGCCGGCATTGACGTAGCGGCCCAAGATTTCATCAGATGGTCGAGCCGAAATGGTTGGAGAGGTCGCCCCATGCCGCAGGAGTTCGCCGTCTCGCCCGACATCATGGCGCACCGGCTGCCCGAACCGACCTATCAGGCGAATTTCGCCGACCTGCATCCGCCGCTCGGCCACCACGAGGCGCATGTCGCGGCCGATCGCTGCCTGTTCTGCTGGGAGGCGCCCTGCGTCGCCGCCTGCCCGACCGGGATCGATATTCCGCTCTTCATCCGCCAGATTTCGACCGGCAATCCCCTTGCCGCCGCCAAGACAATTCTGGACGCCAATATCATGGGCGGCATGTGCGCACGCGTCTGCCCAACCGAAACCTTGTGCGAGCAGGCCTGCGTGCGCGAAGCCAGCGAAGGCGCGCCGGTCAGGATTGGACTGCTGCAGCGCCACGCCACCGACGCGCTGCTTAGCTCCGGGCACCAGCCCTACCGGCAGGGCGCACCGACCGGCCGCAGCGTGGCTGTCGTCGGGGCGGGGCCGGCGGGCCTTGCTTGCGCGCATAAGCTCGCGACGCTCGGCCACGCGGTCACGCTGTTCGAGGCGCGCGAAAAGCCGGCCGGGCTCAACGAATACGGCATCGCGACCTACAAGACGCCGGGCGATTTCGCGGCGCGCGAAGCCGCCTTCATCCTCGATGTCGGCGGCATCACGCTGAAGACCGGCGTTGCGCTCGGCCGCGATATCGCGCTCGCTTCGCTGCAAGCCGATCATGACGCGGTGTTTCTTGGAATTGGCCTCGGCGCCGTCAACGCACTTGTGCTGGAAGCACCAGGGTTGGACGCCGAGACGCTGCCGGGCGTCGAGGACGCGGTCGCGTTTATCGCACGGCTGCGGCAAGCAACTCATCCAGGCGACATCGCAATCGGCCGGCGCATCGTCGTCATCGGGGGCGGCATGACGGCGATCGACATCGCCGCGCAGGCCAAGCGGCTCGGCGCCGAGGAAGTCACCATCGTGTACCGCAGAGGGCCGGAGGCGATGAGCGCCTCGCGCTACGAGCAGGAGCTGGCGCAGACCGACGGCGTGCTGATCCGCCATAGGCTCAAGCCTGTGGGACTCGTCTCGCGCGGCGGCGTTACGACCGGGATCATTTTCGAATACACCAAGCTCGAAGGTGGAAAGCTGGTCGGCACCGGAGAGCAGCTCACGCTCGCCTGCGACCAGGTGTTCAAGGCAATCGGCCAGCGGCTCGACGATACGGCCGACGACGTCACCGCGCTCGTGCTGAAAGACGGCCGCATCAGCGTGGATGGCGAACGCCGCACCTCGCTTAGCGGCGTCTGGGCCGGCGGCGATTGTGTCACGGGCGGGGAAGATCTCACCGTCGTCGCCGTCGAGGACGGCAAGCAGGCGGCGC
>JBBWZU010000797.1:0-5545 GCA_039649225.1 Hyphomicrobiales bacterium
ACACGTCCTCGCGCGCGTCGCGGATATCGGTGTTGACGTAGAGAATGCCAAGGAACAGTGGCGCGAACAGAAGGCCCCAGTAGCTTCTGAGGTAGAGCCGGTGCAGGCCCATGATGCCGCCCGTCACCCAGAACATGTAGGCAATGAACAGCGACACCGAACGCGGCGCGCCCAGGCGCTGCTGCCGGCGCACCAGATAGATCGCAATGAGTGGGAACACGATCAGCGTGCCCCAGTAGAGCCAGTGGGGCAGCACGAAATTTAGATTGGGCATTCCAATTCCCTCACCGCTCTTTGGGCGTCCGTCGCTGCCCAAAGGCATGAGGACTGCGGCCCGCGGCCCCCCGCGGTGCAGACGGCGGCGCGCGGCCGCCGTCCGTCTTTGCAAATGATGCTTACAGGTTGAGCTTCTCGCCCTAGTACATGTCGGGCGTCACGTAGCCGAAGCTCGGCGACTCCATGATTTCGAGCTGCGCCTTGAACAAGCGAGCGGCATCCTTGTCCTTGTTCGCCCACTTGAACCAGATCGGCACGGCGATGCGCTGGAACTTCTCAAGCTCTTCCACGGGCATGCGGTTGATCTCGATTCCCGCGTTGAGGAATTTCGGCCACGCTTCCATGTCGGCCCTCTGGATGGCGCCGTGGTGGACGGCGGAATAGGACTCCACCTCGTTTTCTACCCACAACTTCATCGCCGGCGAGAGCTTGTTCCACACGCCCATGTTGACGACGAGGTCCATCAGATCGACCGGTTGATAGATGGACTCAAGTCCGGGCGGTCCCATCCAGATGTACTTGGTCACCTGCTGAAAGCCGAGGTCCCAGTTCACCGCCGGGCCGGTATAGTCGGCAGCTTCGATGGTGCCCTTCTCGAGCGCGGAGAACACCTCGCCGCCTGGCAGCAGCGTGGTGCGCGCGCCGATCGCCGCAAAACCTTCGGCGATCATGCCGCCCGGCACGCGCAGCTTCAGGCCCTGGAAATCCTCGATCGAGCGGATCGGCTTCTTCGAGTGGATGATATTCGGCCCGTGATGGATGCGCCCGACATACATCAGGTTCTGCTTGGCGAAGATCTCGCGAGCCATTTTGAGGCCGTTGTTGCCATAGAAGAACACATCCCATTCGTGCGGATAGCGCAGACCCATCAGATAAGACGACAGAAAGGCCGTCGCCGGGACCTTGCCGACCCAGTAAACGGTGAATGAGTTCATCGCCTCGAGCACGCCGTTCTTGACGCCGTCGAGCAACTCGAAATCGCCGACGACTTCCTTCGCGGCGAAAGGCTTGAACTCCAATTCGCCGCCGGTCTTCTCCTTGATCGAGGCGCACCAGGTCTTGAAGGTGTTGAGGCCGACACCGGCTGGCCATGACGTCTGTACCTTCCAGGTTGTGGTCTCCGCGGCTTCGGCATTGCGAACATTTGGCATTGCGACGCTCGCCGCACCGGTGGCGGCAGCGGCGGTCAAGAACCTACGTCGGGTCGCGATTTTAGACGGGCGTGACTGGTCCATGGACATTGGCAAAAACCTCCCTCATCTGACGGCGGTTTCGTTCAACCGCTCTCTCTTAGAACCGCCGGCCCATGTTGGTATTCCAGCGGAAGTAGCATAGTTTGGACAGGTTGACGCCGTTCATCAAGCCATGAATTGCCGCACCGTCTTCACAATTCGCTCAAAACTGCGGAAAACCGCCCAGCGCTGAAACCCGACTGCAATGCTCCGGCCGCTCGCGATAGCGTGAAGGGTATTACCAGGCTTTCATTCGAACAAAGTGGCCAGATCGTACAGATTGCGTCTGCTATAAACTTTTTTCGGCGCGCATCGCCCTGTTTCCACCGGCGCCGCGTGCCACCCGCCAAGACAGGAGCTTTCCTTGACCGGCTTCCTTGCGACGCTCGCCACCATCTGGCGGCTTGCCATCCCGTATTTCCGCTCCGAGGACCGTCTTGCGGGCCGTATCCTGCTCGCGTCCGTCATCGCGATGGAGCTTGGCGTCGTCGCCATCACGGTGCTGATCAATCAATGGAACGCGCGCTTCTACAATGCGCTGCAGGATCGCGCCTGGGACGCCTTCGTGCGCGAAATCTCGATCTTTTGCCTGCTCGCCGGGACCCTCATCGTGGTGCGGGTCTATCAGCTCTATCTCAACCAATGGCTCCAGATCCGCTGGCGACGATTTCTGACCGAGCGCTATCTCGAAGGCTGGCTCGGTCACAGCAATCACTACCGGATGCAGATGCTCGGCGACGCGGCGGACAATCCGGACCAGCGCATCGCCGAAGACGTCAAGCAATTCATCGACGGTGGATCGAACGGTGTCGGCATCCTGCCGGTCGGCCTTGGGCTGCTCAATTCCGTCGTCACGCTGGTGTCGTTCTTCGTCATTCTTTGGACGCTCTCCGATGATGCGCAGCTGACGCTGTTCGGCTGGCGGGTCCCGGGCTTTCTGTTCTGGGCGGCGCTGCTCTACGCGATTGCCGGGACGCTGCTCACCCATCTGATCGGCCGCGCGCTGACGGCGCTCAATTTCAATCAGCAGCGCTACGAAGCCGATTTCCGCTTCAATCTCGTGCGTGCGCGGGAAAACTCGGAGCAGATCGCGCTGCTCCATGGCGAGACGGCTGAACGCGGCCGCCTGATCGATCGCTTTTCCACGCTTGCGGCGAACTGGCTGCGGATCATGGTGCGGACCAAGTACCTGTCGTTCTTCACGGTCAGCTACAGCCAAGTCTCAATTATCTTTCCCTATGTGGTGGTCGCGCCGGCCTATTTCGCCAGCACCATTCAGCTCGGCGGGCTGATGCAGACCGCCTCGGCATTCAGCAGCGTGCAGGACGCGCTCTCTTTCTTCGTGACGGTGTATCGCCAGTTCGCCGAATGGCGCGCCGTGATCGAGCGGCTGGCCGGATTCGAAATCTCGATCAAGAGCGCGCAAACCGTCCTGTCCGGCGCACAGGCGATTTCCGTCGCTCCCGGATCGACCGATATCCGCCTCGATCATCTCGATGTCACCCTGCCGGACGGAAAGTCGATCGTCGCCGCGGACGGCCTTGCGATCGCGCCGCGCGATCAGGTTCTGGTTTCGGGTCCGTCAGGCTCGGGCAAGTCGACGCTGTTCAGGGCCATTGCGGGCATCTGGCCATTCGGCAGCGGAAAAGTCGTGGTGCCGGCGGATGCACGCGTCATGACGCTGCCGCAACGGCCGTATCTGCCGATCGGGTCGCTTGCCGCCGCGATCAGCTACCCGGCGCAGGACGGGCGCTATGACGCTGCGCAGTTGCGTGAGCTGCTGAAAGCGGTAGGCCTGCCCGCGCTCGCCGACCGGCTCGACGAGGACGCCCATTGGAGCCGGATGCTCTCGCTCGGCGAGCAGCAGCGCGTCGGCATCGCGCGCGCGATCCTGCATGCGCCCGATTTTCTTCTGCTCGATGAAGCCACCGCCTCGCTCGATGAGCCCTCCGAGGCGGCGCTCTATCAATTGCTGCATGAGCGCCTGCCGGCCGCGACCATCGTGTCGATCGGCCACCGCTCGACGCTTGCGGCGTTCCACAAACGCCGCCTGACGCTGACGCGAGACGGCGATCACTATCGCGTGCGGGACGCGGCACTCACTCCGGCGGATCCTTGATCCTTGCCGCTCTCTTCCCATCAGAAGCCGTCGCCCGCGGCTGCGCGGCACCTATTCGTCGAATACCGCGACCGCGCGGATCGGTGACCCGGTTCCGCCGCGCCACTTGAGCGGCAGGCCGATGAACCGAAACGCGCCCTGCCCGAGCAGAACTTCGAGATTGCAAAGGCTTTCCATGTGCGTGATGTCGAGCTCGAGGCAGGCCTTGTGCACGAGCGCGTTCACCCTGCCCTCGGGTCCGGGACGCATCGAGTCGATCCCGAAATGCACGATGCCCTGGCGCGCCAGCCATTCGGTCGCCGCGACATTGACACCGGGATTGTCGGTCGAATAGGCGGCGGTCGGAAACGTGCGCGCATGATGCCCGGTGCAGAGCAGCACCGTGCCCTTGCCCGGGATCGCAACGCCAGCCTTGGCCACGGCCGCCTCAAGGTCGGCCGGCGTGATCTCGGCACGCGGCGCAATGTGACGCAGGTCGATACAGATGCCCGGCACGATGCAGTTCTCGAGCGGGTACTCGTCGATCGATATGCCGCTCTTGCCGAAGTGACGCGGGGCATCGATGTGCGTGCCGCCATGATCCGGCATCGAAAAATACATCACGCTGTTGCCCTGCACGTTGCCGGATTCGGCGAATGCCTCCTCGTGGGTCTTCCAGACGCCGTGAATGACCGGCGGCTGGCCCGGATAGCTCGGCGTGCGGTGATACAGCTCGCGCGACAGATCGATGATGCGCATCGTGAAACTCGCCCTGTTTCAATCGGTTAGGCCGAAACACTTAACCTTGCTCGCCCGCTGCCACAACGGCACGTCGCGATAGCCGCAATGCCTAGACCGGACTGGTCACGAGCCCCGCGATTGGATAGTTTCGCCGACTGTTTTTCCCCAGCCACGATCCATCGAGCCCACCATGAGAACCAGCATAACAATCGTGCGCGGTTGCTTCGTGGTGGCGTTCGGCGCACTGAACCTGACAGCAGGACCATCCATGGCGGCAGACATTCGCGTGATGAGCGGCGGCGCACCCAAGGAGGCGCTCGGCGTGCTGACGCCGGAATTCGAAAAGCAGACCGGCCACAAGGTGCATTTCACCTACATCGTGATCAGCGCGATGCAGCAGAAACTGGCCGCCGGCGAAAAGCCCGACATGGTGCTGATGCCGGTTCCGGCGCTGGCAGCGCAGGCGAAAGCCGGCGTCATGCGCGAAGAACCGCAGGCGAGGCTCGGCACGGTCAGCGTCGGTCTCATCGTCAAGGAAGGCGCCGCAAAGCCCGATATAGCGACGCTCGACAGTTTCAAGAAGACGATGCTGGATGCGAAATCAGTCGTGCACGCCAATCCGGCCGCGACGCCGAGCGGCGCGCATCTGGCGAAAACGTGGGAGACGCTCGGCATCGCCGACGCGATGACGCCGAAGGTGAAATTCTCCAATGCGCTGGACGGCGGGGTTGCGGCGATTGCAAGGGGCGAGGCCGAGGTCGGACTCTATCCGTTGAGCGAAGTCATTGCCGAAAAGGGCGTGACCGTGGTCGGGCTGATCCCGCGGGAGATCCAGCTCAACACGGTCTACGCCGCCGGTGTACTCGCAACGAATACGTCGCCCGAACCGGCGATCGCCTTCATTAGATTTCTCGCCGATCCTGCCCATGCGAAGCATTGGACGGATGCGGGTTTCGAGCCGGCCACGAAGTAACTAAACGGCGTCCAGGAAAAGTGGAAGCCGGTTTTCCGTCCGGACGCGCGACGAATCAAGAACCTGGAGGGGAATCATGATTCGAAGAAAAATTATCCCCCTCTAGGCCGCGGCCTTCGCGCGGTTCTGTTCCAGCCGCGCGTCGACCAGCGCGACCTGGGCATCGATTGCCGGATGGCTGAGGCCCTTTTGCCTCGCAATGAGTTGCACCAGCTTGTCGGCGCG
>JBBWZU010000799.1:0-19235 GCA_039649225.1 Hyphomicrobiales bacterium
CGGTCGAGCCGCGCCGGAATGTCGGTCTCGACGATCGCCCTGTCTGTTACGCGGATGTGCGGCTGGTCCGGCGTGGTCATGCGGAACCAGAACGCCGTTGGAGCGGATTCGTTCGCAAAAAAGACGCCTCAGGCGGCCGAAACCAGCTCCTCGGGGTTCGGCAAGTCGAGCGGACGGCCGATGGCCTGTTCGACCATGTCGAATGAATCGGCAACGCCGCGCATCTCGACGATCTTGCCATCGCGCAGGCGCGAGAACTGCGAGCCGCGCACGCTCATGACCCTGCCGGTCGCACGCACGATCGCGGTCAGGCGGATCAAGGCTGCCGCACGGTCGCCATCCACCAGCAGCGCCTCCAGACCAAGGCCTGTGACCTCGAGCTGGCGCGCGAATTCACGAAAGCCGTCGAGCACGGCCGCCTTGCCGCGGCGCTGCCCAAAGAACGAAAAGACATCGACCGGACCCTGCACCAGCCAATCGACGTCGTCGTCGAGCATCGCGGCGATGCGTTCGACGTCACGCGCCGCGCAGGCCTGATAGAACGCCGCGACGGCCCGGCGAATAGAGGTCTCGGACATGGGGAAGCTCCCAGCCGCACGTGACCACATATTCGGTGTAGACTTCGTTACGTTCCGCATCAGCCCTTGCGGGTCAGCAGAAACACGCCCTGCTCGCCGAACAGATTCCAGAACCACCACGGCGCATTGAGCCGTAGCGGCGCACCCCAGGCGTTGAGCGCGACCGACTTCTCAACCTTCACGCCCGCGACCCGGCAGAGCTCGCGGAAATCCTTGATGGTACAGAAGTGGATGTTGGGCGAGTCGTACCAGCTATCGGGCAGATTGTCGGTCACCGGCATCGCGCCGTTGAGCAGGAGCTGCAGGCGGATGCGCCAATGGCCGAAATTGGGAAACGAGATGATGGCGTGCCGCCCGATGCGCAGCATGTTCTCGACCACCTCGCGCGGCCGCCGCGTCGCCTGCAGGGTCTGCGACAGGATCACGTAGTCGAACGCAGCGTCAGGATAGTTGCCCAAGTCGGTATCGGCGTCGCCCTGGATCACCGCGAGCCCCTTGGCGACGCATTCGTTCACGCCTTCGCGCGAAATCTCGATGCCGCGCCCGTCAACGCCGCGCTGCTCGAGCAACCGCAGCAGCTCGCCGTCGCCGCAGCCGACGTCGAGCACGCGCGATTTCGGCTCGACCATCGCGGCGACCAGCAGATGGTCGACGCGTGCGCCGCCCGGCGCGCGCGCGGCCTCCGCCATGGTCAGGTCGCGGCGTGGGCGCATCAGCATCATGGCGATTTGGCCTCAAGCCCGCGCGCCGCGCCGGCGCTATCGAGAAAGCCGCGCACGATCCCGAACAGCTCCGGCTCGTCGAGCAGGAACGCGTCATGGCCCTTGTCGGTCACGATCTCGGCGAATGACACGCGCGCCATGCCGGCATTGAGCGCATGCACGATGGCGCGCGATTCGGAGGTCGGAAACAGCCAGTCCGAGGTGAACGAGATCACGCAGAAGCGCGTCGGCGTACCCTTGAAGGCATTGGCGAGCACGCCGTCATAGTCGGCCGCGAGATCGAAGTAGTCCATCGCGCGCGTGAGATAGAGATACGAGTTGGCGTCGAAGCGCTCGACGAAGGACGAGCCCTGATAACGCAGATAGGACTCGACCTCGAAATCGGCATCGAACGAGAAAGTCGGATTGTCGCGATCCTGGAATTTGCGCCCGAACTTGCGGTGCAGTGCCGCGTCCGAAAGGTACGTGATATGCGCGCCCATGCGGGCGACCGCGAGCCCGCGATGCGGCTGCGTGCCCTCGACGAGATAGCGCCCATGGCGCCACTCGGGGTCCGCCATCACGGCCTGGCGGCCGACTTCGTGGAACGCGATGTTCTGCGCCGAATGGCGCGTCGCGGTCGCGATCGGCAGCGCCGAGAATACGCGTTCCGGATAGCTCGCCGCCCATTGCAGCACCTGCATGCCGCCCATGGATCCGCCGACCACCGAGAACAATTGCGCGATGCCGAGATGATCGAGCAGCATTGCCTGCGCCCGCACCATGTCGCGAATGGTGATGACCGGAAATTCCAGCCCCCAGGGCTTGCCGGTGTCCGGATTGGTCGATGCAGGCCCTGTGCTGCCCATGCAGGCGCCGACGACATTTTGGCAAATGACGAAGTAGCGCCCGGTATCGATCGGCTTGCCGGGACCAATCAGCGAATCCCACCAGCCGCCCTTGCCGGTGAGCGGGTGCGCGTTGTGGACGTGTTGATCGCCGGTCAGCGCATGGCAGACCAGCACCGCATTGGAACGGTTCGCATTCAGCGTGCCGTAAGTCTGGTAGGCGATCTGGAAAGGGGACAGTTCGACGCCGGCATCGAGCTTGAGCGGCTTGTCGCGCCCGAAACGCGCCACGAGCGAGCGCGGATTGTCCGCCTCGCGCTTGGCGCCGGCGGCATCCGGCCTGTTGCTGAGCTCCGCCTCGATCATCTGGCTTTCCGGGTGCCCGCGACCGCCGCCCCGGGGATATGACCTTAGCGGCAATCGAGCGCGGGTTACATAGGTCCCTGCGCGAGAGAGTCAACGTTTTCTTTGATTTCGGCCCCGGCGGCACCTAAACCATGACCGCCATGACCAGCCCACCCGACGCTCCCAAGCCCACCCTCGCGGACCTCCGCGGCGAAATCGACCGTATCGACGAGGCGATGCATCGCCTGCTGATGGAGCGTGGCGACATCATCGATACGCTGATCGCCACCAAGAAGACCGCCGAGTCCGGTTCGGCCTTCCGCCCGGCGCGCGAAGCCGACATGATGAAGCGCCTGGTGGAGCGGCATCACGGGCTGTTGCCGCTCGACACCGTGGAAAGCATCTGGCGCGTCATCATCGCGACCTTCACCTACGTGCAGGCGCCTTTTTCCGTGCACGCGGACCTCTCGCCCGGCGACGCCGCGATGCGCGATTCGGCGCGTTTTCATTTCGGCTTCACGGTGCCGTTCATCAGCCACATCGGCGCGAGCGGCGTGGTCGCGGCGATCGCAGCCTCGCGCGGCGACATCGGGCTGGTGCCCGCCATGACGGCGACCGGCCCGTGGTGGGCAGCGTTGGAAGCCGACGATGCGCCCAAGATCATCGCGCGGCTGCCCTTCGTGGAACGCGCCGACCATCCGGCCGCCCTGCCGGTGTTCGGCATCGCGCGGCCGAACCCGGACGCGCTGGTGACCGATGTGGAATGCTGGAGCATCCGCGTCTCGGGCTGGAGCCATATGGTTTCGCGCGCGCTTGATGCCGAGGTGCTGGCGGTGCAGGACGGCGCGTTCGATGGCGCCGCGCTGCTGATCTCGGTGCCGCAAGGCGGGATCGAGGCGGTCATGCAAGCGCTGGTCAACGCCGGCGCGTCGGTGCGCGCCAAGGCCCTCGTCGGCAGCCACGCGAGGCGTTATACCGTCACCGCCGAAGGCCCGGTCTCGGCCGGCCGCTAAAGCACTCCCTAATTCTCCGGAGCAATTGGAATGTCCGTGCCACAGCGTCCGCAGCCGCGTCCCGGCGTGCTCAAGATCCAGGCTTATGTGCCGGGCAAGAGCAACGCGCCCGGCGCCGCCAAGGTGTTCAAGCTCTCCTCCAACGAGACGCCGCTCGGACCGAGCCCGCACGCGATCGCCGCCTATAACGCTGTCGGCCATCATCTCGAGGATTACCCGGACGGCGCCGCCACCGCGTTGCGCGAGGCGATCGGTCGCGCGCTCGGACTCGACCCTGCGCGCATCGTGTGCGGCGCGGGTTCGGACGACTTGCTGAACCTGATCGCGCGCGCCTATCTGCAGGACGGCGATGAGGCGATCCACACCACGCACGGCTTTCTGGTGTACCCGATCGCCACGCTCGGGGCGGGCGCGACGCCGGTTGTGGCGGAGGAAAAGGATTTCACCGCCGATGTCGATGCGATCCTCGCCAAGGTGACGCCGCGCACCAAGATCGTGTTCCTGGCCAATCCGAACAACCCGACCGGGACTTACATTCCGTTCGATGAGGTCAAGCGCCTGCATGCCGCCCTGCCGAAGAACGTGCTGCTCGTGCTCGATGCGGCCTATGCCGAATATGTGCGGCGCAACGACTACGAGGCGGGCATCGAGCTGGTCGCGACGTCCGAAAACGTCGTGATGTGCCGCACCTTCTCCAAGATCTACGGTCTCGCGGCGCTACGCCTCGGCTGGCTCTATGGGCCGGCGCATATCATCGACGCGCTCAATCGGATCCGCGGGCCGTTCAATGTCGGCGCGCCCTCGATCGCGGCCGGCGTGGCGGCGATCGGCGATACGGCACATGTCGAGACCTCGCGCCAGCACAATGAAAAATGGCTCGGCTGGGTGACGGCCGAGATCGGCAAGCTCGGTCTGAAGGTCACGCCGAGCGTCGGCAACTTCATCCTGATCCATTTTCCCGAAACCAATGGCAAGACCGCCAAGGATGCCGACGCGGCGCTCACCGCGCGCGGCTGCGTGCTGCGCGCGGTTGCCGCCTATGATCTGCCGAACGCGCTGCGGATGAGCATCGGCACCGAGGAGGCGAACAAGCTTGTCGTCGCGACGCTGGCCGAAATGATGGGGAAAAAGTGAGTTCCGCTCCCGTCATCGACCGCCTTGCGCTGATCGGCGTCGGCCTGATCGGCGGCTCGATCGCGCGCGCCGCGCGCGAATACGGCGCCGCGAGGACCATCGTGGCGACGGCGCGTTCGGAAGCGACACGCAACCGCGTGATCGAGCTCGGTATCGCCGATCAGGTGGTCGAGACGAATGCGGAGACCGTGAAGGGCGCCGATCTCGTCATCGTGTGCATCCCGGTGGGCGCGAGCGGGCCTGTCGCGGCCGAGATCGCCGCGCATTTGAAGCCCGGCGCGATCGTGTCCGATGTCGGCTCCGTCAAGGGTGCAGTGCTGAAAGACATGGCGCCGCATATCCCGGCCGGCGTGCATCTCATTCCGGCGCATCCGGTCGCCGGCACGGAAAACTCCGGGCCCGACTCGGGCTTTCCCGAGCTGTTCGTCAATCGCTGGTGCATCCTGACGCCTCCCGAAGGCGCGGATGCCGATGCGGTGAGCAAGCTCAATGCGTTCTGGACCGCGCTCGGCGCCAATGTCGAGAGCATGACCGCCGAGCACCACGACCTGGTGCTCGCCATCACCAGCCATCTGCCGCATCTCATCGCCTACACCATCGTCGGCACGGCGGAGGAATTCTCCACCGTCTCGCGTTCCGAGGTGCTGAAGTTCTCAGCCGGCGGCTTTCGCGACTTCACCCGCATCGCGGCTTCCGACCCGACGATGTGGCGCGACGTGTTCCTGCACAACAAGGACGCGGTGCTGGAAATGCTGGCGCAGTTCAGCGAGGATCTGGCCAAGCTCACCCGCGCGATGCGGCGCGGCGACGGCGATACGCTGTTCGATCATTTCACCCGCACGCGCGCGATCCGCCGCGGCATCGTGCAGATCGGGCAGGATTCGCCCGCGCCCGACTTCGGCCGCGCGCATCCCGCCAAGGATGCAAGCCCGCTGCCGAGGCCCTACGCGGCGGATAATGAGTAACTTCCGACCTCATCCTGAGGAACTCGCCATAAGCGCGGGCGTCTCGAAGGATGGCGGCAAATATAGAGCCCGCGGCCATCCTTCGAGACGCGTCCTTCGGACGCTCCTCAGGATGAGGACGAGTTTTACCGCCGCTTCAAATCCTTCAAAATTTCTCGCGCCGCGTTGTGGCCGGGCAGTCCGGTAACACCGCCGCCGGGATGCGTACCGGCGCCGCACATATAGAGGCCCGGCAGCGGCCCGCGATAGTCCGCATGGCCCAGCATCGGGCGCGCCGAGAACATCTGTCCGAGATCGAGCGCGCCATGAAAAATGTCGCCGCCGACAAGTCCGAAGGTGCGTTCAAGATCGAGCGGCGAGAAAATCTGCCGCCCGAGCACCGACGGCTTGAAGTTCGGCGCATACGTATTGACTGTCTCGATCATCAGATCGGCGACGGTGTCACGGTGCGCATCCCACGACGAACCATCCGGCAACTGCGGCGCAACGTGCTGGCAGAACAGGCTCGCCACATGCCGTCCGGGCGGCGCAAGCGTATCGTCGAGCGTGGAGGAGATCACCATTTCGACGATCGGCTGCTTCGACCAGCCATGCGTGCGCGCGTCGAAATAGGCCTGCTCCATGTATTGGAGGCTAGGCGCCATGATGATGCCCGCGGTGTGATGTTCGGCAAGATCGCGACCCGGCAGGCACGTGAAGTCCGGCAGTTCCGACAGCGCCACGTTCATGCGGAACGTGCCCGAGCCGTTGCGCCACTTCATGATGCGCTCGACGAAAGACGTGGGCAACGCAGCCCGATCGATCAGATTTCCGTATAGCAGCTTTGGATTGAGGTTCGAAACGACCGCCCGCGCACGGATCGTCTCGCCCTTGCTCGTCACGACGCCGACCGCGCGGCCCTTCTCGACGAGCACTTCGCGCACCGCCGCATCGAGGCGAACCTCTACGCCGCTCGCGCGCGCAGACTTCGCCATCGCCTGCGTGATCGCCCCCATCCCGCCGATGGCGTGGCCCCATGCGCCCTTCCGGCCGTTGACCTCGCCAAAGCAGTGATGCAGCAGCACATAGGCCGAGCCCGGCGTGTAGGGACTTGCGTAGTTGCCCACAATGCCGTCGAAGCCATAGACGGCCTTGATCGGCGCGCTCTCGAACCAATGATCGAGATAGTCTCCGGCTGAGTTAGTGAACAGGTCGAGCAGCTCGCGCTGCAGTTCGCGGCCAAGGCGTCGCAGCCGGTTCGCAACGCGGCCGCTCTTGATCAGTTCGGACATCGCCGCGAGCGGGTGGCCTTCGACCAGGTTTGGCGGGGTCTGAAGCGCGAGCGTGCGCAGCACGTCCGCCACCGCCTCCAGCCGCATCGAATAGGCTTCGAGCTGCCCGGCATCGCGCGTGGAGAACTTCGCGACCTCGTCATGCGTGCGCCCGCCGCCGATTTTGAGATAGCGCCCATCATCGAGCGGCAGGAAGTTCGCGATCTTCCGCTCGACGATGCGCAGCCCGTGCTCGGCGAGCTTGAGATCCGCGATCACTTTCGGATTGAGCAGCGACACCGTGTAGGCGGCGACCGAGTTGCGAAAACCCGGATGAAACTCTTCCGTGACCGCCGCGCCGCCGACGACGCCGCGCCGCTCCAGCACGACGACCTTGCGGCCGGCCATCGCCAAATACGCGGCGCACACCAGGCCGTTGTGCCCGCCACCGATAATGACCGCGTCGTACATCGGAGAAGTCTAGAACGCCGGCGGCACCTGCCCAAGCGGGATCGGGCCGAGCGAGGCGTTGCCGTCGCTGAATTTCACCGCCAGGCTCGCGCCGCGTTTCCCCTCGATCTCGACCGGCTTGCCCAGCAGGCCGAGCAAGCCGGCGCTCAGCGACTGTTGCTGCTGCGGCGCGATCCGCGCCGACAGCCCCGGGATCGCCCGGTCGATGGCGTTGAGCGCGGGCGCCGCACGATCGAGCGCCATCGCGGGCCCTGTTTTGCCGCCGGTCAGTGTCGGCAGCAGCTTTTCGATGTTCGCGGCGTTGAGTTGCAGCGTCCCGTCGAGGCCGCCGCGCTGGGTCAGCGCCAGCAAACCGGTCGCGGTGGCGAGCGCGTCGCCCTGGGCGAGCCGCGCGTTCTGGATCTCCAGCCGGCCGCCCGCCGCTTGCCATTCGCGCAGGCGCACCGGCAGCGGCTTCATCACGAAGTCCCTCATGCCGTGCAGCACCGCCAGAATGTCGGCGTCAAACGGCTGCCCGGCAAGCGGATGAATCCCCGAGGTCGCGCCGACCAGCTTGGTCACGAGATCGATCGCGGGATTTTGCGGCCATGACCCGAACTGGACGCGCGCGTGAAACTCGGCGTGCCTGGCATCGAGCAGCGGCGGCGCGCCGGGTATCGCGCCATCGAGCTTGAGATTGTCGATCGCAATCGAGGCGCGCTCGGGCGTCGAAGGCGTGCCGCGCACGCTCGCCTGCGCCAGCGTCCAGCCCGCGGTCAGATAGGGCGGCTGACCTGGATCGGATGCGGTCAGCGGCCCGGTGAATTCGGCGATCAGCATGGTTGGCTGCCAGACTTGGCTGACGACCAGGATTTCATTGAGCTTGATCGCAATTGCCGGCCTTGCGTCCTTCAGCTCGACGCTGACTGTGGTGCAGCGCACTTCGATGCGGAACGGGAATCCGCCGACCGCCTGGTTGCCGCAGGTAAAGGTGCGTCCGGCCGCCGCCTGCTGCGCCTGCCAGGCGTTGATGCGGGTCTCGGCCTCGCCGGAGGCATAAAACCACAGCGCGCTCCACGCCGCCGCGAGCGCAAGCACCACGATCAGCGGCGTCGCAATGAGCCAGGAGCGACCGCGGCGCGGCGCAAGTTCAGCGTGATAGGTCATGTCCGGTCCGTCTGGAGCAGAATTTTGCTTGGCCGCCCGATGTGGCTCTATCAAGGCATTGGGAGCCATGGACGGTATCCTGCGGATTGCGCCCGCGCCATCAGCCTGTTAGGCGAGCGGAACATTTCAAGACCCCTTGCCCGACAGATGGACACAATCGAACAATCCGCCGGCGACTTATGGGTGTTCGGCTACGGCTCGCTGATCTGGCGGCCGGGCTTTGACTTTCTCGAGCGCGTCCCGGCGCGGCTGATCGGCGCGCATCGGGCGCTATGCGTGTTCTCGCACGTGCACCGGGGCACGCCGGAGCGGCCGGGGCTTGTGCTTGGTCTCGATCTTGGCGGCGCGTGCCGCGGCGTCGCCTATCGGGTGGCGGGCAAGAAGCGCGCCGAGACTGTGGCGTATTTGCGCGCGCGCGAGCAGGCGACCAATGTCTATCGCGAGACGATGCGCTCGGTGACCTTGCTCGGCGAGCCGGAACGGCGCGTTTCCGCGCTGGTCTACATGATCGATCGCGGCCACGTGCAGTATGCGGGCCGGCTCGATCTTGCAACCCAGCTTCATCTGGTGCGCCAGGGGCACGGGCAATCAGGCCCGAACCGCGACTATGTGCTCTCGACCGTGCATTCGCTGGAAGAGCTCGGGCTCTACGATCGCGATCTGCATCTGCTGGCCGAAAAGCTGCACGGAACGCATGAAGGACACGCGAGCTAGCGCGCCGCGCCTGCACTATTGAGCGCGCGTTCGCGCTCGCCTTGCGCGATCAGCCTTGCCGTCGCCGTCTCGATATCGCGCTCCAGCCGCGCGGCGAACGTTTCGGCATCGAGACCGGGCGGGATCGGATCGAGCACTTCGAGCCGGATCGTGCCCGGATAGCGCAGGAACTTGCGGCGCGGCCAGAACAGTCCGGAATTGAGCGCAATCGGCAGGCACGGTACGTTCGCCGCCGCGTAGAGCCGCGACGCGCCGATCTTGTAGGCGGGCGGCGCGCCGGGCGCGGTCCGCGTGCCCTCCGGGAAGATGATGACCTGCCGCCCACGCGCGAGCTCGTCGCGCACTCGGGCGATCATGCCGGCGAGCGCGCCACCGCGCGCATTGCGGTCGATCGGGATCATGTCGGTCTTCCACGCATACCAGCCGAGAATGGGAATCCACATCAGCTCGCGTTTGAAGATGTAGGCAGGATCCCCAAACAGCGGTAGCAGCGCGGCGGTTTCCCACACCGACTGGTGCTTCGAGGCCACCAGTAGCGCACCTTTCGGGATCTTCTCGACACCGCGATACTCGACCTTCGTATCTGTGACGGCGCCGAGCAGCCAGTTGGTGGTCCGCCCCCATGACCTGGCGATGGCCATGAACGCGCGGCGCGGCAGCGCGTAGGTCGGGATCGCGGCGATCACATGCGCCAGGAGATTGAGATAGAACAGAATATTGAAAGTGGCCGAACGCAGGACCAGCACGGTCAGCTCTTGGTGCCGGTGCGGCCGGTCGAGCTCTCGGTGATGTCCGGCGTGGGCTCCATGCGCATGCGCAACTGCGCGACGACGAACTTGGCATATTCGGACAGGATCAGCCGCGCGGTCGGCGCGCTCGCCCACCACGGCTCGCTGCGCAACTTGTCGGTGACCACCGGAAACGGCAGCAGCGCGGTGTCGGGCAGCTGCTTGGCAAGCTCCGCCATGGTGCGCGGCATGTGATAGGCCGAGGTCACGACGATCAGCGAGTTGAAGCGCTGATCCTTCACCCAGCGGCGCGTCTCGACCGCATTGCCGACCGTGTTCACCGCCGAATGATCGAGATCGACGCAGCAGGAGACGAAGCGCTCATAGCGCGGAATGAGCCGTGCGATCTCGGCCGATGAGGTGGCGCGATGCACGCCGCTGATCAGCAGCCGCTTGCCGTGACCGGCCGCCAGCAATTCCATCGCGTCCTCGATGCGTGAAGCGCCGCCGGTCAGCACCACGATGCCATCGGCGTTCTGTTTCAGCGTCACCTCTTCGGCCGGAACATGCCAGACGAACCAAACGAACCCGCCTCCGAGAATCATCACGGCTGCGGTGACGCCGAACGTCACCGCGCGTGCCAGCCATCGCAGCGGGCCGCCGCCCGAATTGCGCGCCTCTGATGCGGGCTCTACCATGTCAGTTCACCGGCCGCATCATAGCGCGGATGCCGACGGCGAAGCGACTGAGCCGCGCGCTCATTCCATGCTCTTGAGCGTGTGCGCGACCGTCAGCCGCGAGGTACCGGCGGTCACGGCGGCGACCAGCACCACCAGGCCGATCATCGCGCCATACCCTTCGGGCCCGAGCGACAGGCTGCCGAACAAGGCGGTCGCCTGGCTCTCTGCCGCGGTCCCCTTGAACCAGTCGGACATCACGCCGACCAGCGCGAACAGTGCCATCGCCACGATGCCGCCGATCGCTCCACCCTTGAGGCCGACGAGGAGAAAGTGGCGCTGGAATTCGCTGGCGATGAATCCTGCCTTGGCGCCGACCACAAACAGCACCTCGATGATCTGCCGGTTGGTCGACATCGCGCCGCGCGTCGCAAACATCACCGACAGCATGGTGGCGGCCAGCACCAGCGCCAGGACGCTCAGGCCCACCACCACGGCACTGCGCGCCATCGCGCGCATGCGTTCGACCCACACGCGATGATCATCGAGCGTCGCCCCGGGGACCTGCTCGGCGAGCGTTTTCCCGAGCGTCGGAAGATCGGGCGGCTCGTCGGCCGCGATCCGCACCACGATCAGGCGCGGGACCGGCAGTTCCTCGAGCACCAGGCCGCTGCCGAGCCAAGGCTCGAGCAGCCGCGCGGATTCCTGCTTGGTATAGGGCCGCACGCTCGCGATGCCCGGCGTACCCGACGCGATCATCACGGCGTTCTGCACGTCCGCCTCGATGTCGCGTTGGTCGGACGGGCGCAACTGGATGGTGACCTCGCGCGCGACCGCCGATTGCCATTCGCCGGCGGCCGAGCGCACCAGCACCACGCCGCCAAGCGTCAGCGCCGCCAGGAACGTCATGATGGCGATGACGGCGAGCAGCGCGCGGCCGGCGATGGAATCCGCCGGCACGATCGAGGCTTCGGCATGTGGCAACACGTCCTCGGCGGCGACGCGGACGGGGGCCTTTTCTTCTTCGTCCCCATAATATTCGGTCTGCGCGGCCATTGCGGTTGCTCAGGCGTAAACTTGCAGCCGGCCTTCATGCAGCACCAGCCTGGGCGCATCATAAAGGTCCATCAGGGCGATATCGTGGGTCGCGATCACCACGGCGGTGCCGGACTTGTTCAGTTCGATCAGCAGGCGCAGCAACCGCCGCGCGAGGCTTGGATCGACGTTGCCGGTCGGCTCGTCGGCGAGCAGAAGCTGCGGCTGCGTGATGATGGCGCGCGCGATCGCGGCGCGCTGCTTCTCGCCGCCCGAAAGGATCGGCGGCAGCGCCGCCATGCGGTCGCCGAGCCCGACCCATTGCAACAGTTCCACGACCTCATTGCGATAGCTCGCCTCGTCGCGTCCGATGACGCGCAGCGGCAGCGCGACATTTTCGTACGTGGTCAGATGGTCGAGCAGGCGGAAGTCCTGGAACACGACGCCGATACGCCGCCGCAAGGTCGAGAGCGCATCCGGCGACAGGGTCGCGACATCGTGTCCGAACAGTGAGATCAGCCCACGCGTCGGCCGCAGCGCCAGGAACAGCATGCGCAGCAATGACGACTTGCCGGCGCCCGAGGGCCCGGTGAGGAATTGAAACGACTGCGCTCTCAGGCGGAAGCTGACGTCCTGAAGTACTTCCGGCCCGAGGCTATAGCGCAAGCCGACATTTTCGAAGCGGACCACGCTTGTCCTCCGAATCGGCCCCGTGATCACTGTCACGCCCGCCGCTCCGTTGTCACGCGCCGGGTTTAACAATGCATTAACGATATTCGACCGGATCGTGGCTAAGTCGCGGACGGGCCATGGATTTTTATGGTTTCCGATTCGTTAACGGAGCGCTGCTAGGTTTTGCCGAATTCGCCGCGAGCGCGTGATGCTGATCGTCTGTCCAACCTGCGCCACCACCTACCAAATCCAGCTTGCCGCGCTTGGCGCGGCGGGCCGCTCGGTGCGTTGTACCAGGTGCAAGAACACCTGGGTCGCGACACCCGACAGCGTGATCGACGAGGCTCAGCTTGCCGCCGCAAGCGCTGTCGCCAGCCCGCCCGCGCCGCCGAAGGCCCAGCCGCCCGCGGCGCGCGAGCAGACCGAGGAAGAATTGGCGGCCGCCTGGGGGGTCGAAGCCGTGTCGGGCGACATCATGCCGCCGGACGATGGCGCGGGCGAAAACGCGCTCGTCGTCGCAAACGCGCCGCCCCTGGTCCCGGCGGACCCTACGGAAGGCACGACAGCCAAATTCGACCCCGGTGAACCCGAAGACATCGAAACAATCGCGGCACGGCGCGCGCGCCAGGCGTCCATCGACCGGCAGAACCGCCGCACGCCCCTGCAGACACTCTTGAGCCCGGCGACCCTGATCGTGGTGCTGCTGGCGATCCTGGCGATTGCCCTGCAGACGCGTGTGGCGATGGTCCGGAACTTCCCGCAGACTGCCTCGCTGTTTGCCGCCATCGGGCTACCGGTCAATCTGCGTGGACTGATCTTCGAGAACGTCAAAAGCTCGGGCGAATTCGTCGACGGCGTCACCGTGATGGTGGTCCAGGGGACGATCGTGAACCTGACCGGCAAGACGCTCGAGGTGCCGCGGCTGCGCTTTGCATTGCGCAGCGCTTCGGGTCATGAGGTCTATGCCTGGACCGCGCTGCCGACCCGGACGATGCTGAGCCCGGGCGAGGAATTGCCGTTTCGTTCGCGATTGGCCTCTCCCCCGCCGGACGGGCGCGATGTTATCGTGCGCTTCTTCAACCGGCGCGATATCGGCGCCGGCACACCCTAAGGAGTTCGGCCTTGGCGCAAGCCGGCAACACCACGATCCGCGTTCTGTTCGACGCCGAGACGATAGCGGCGCGCAACATCGCGCTTGCCGGCGAGATCAAGGCGGCGGGACCGCAACGGCTGCTTGTCATCGCGGTGCTCAAAGGCAGCTTCGTCTTCGCCGCCGACCTGCTGCGCGCACTGCATGCCACCGGGCTCGCACCCGAGGTCGAATTCATTTCACTGTCGAGCTATCGTGAGGGCACGACGTCATCCGGGACCGTGACGATCCTGCACGACGTGGAAAGCGACGTACGCGGACGCGACGTCGTGCTGGTCGACGACATCCTCGAATCCGGCCGCACGCTCGCCTTCGCCAAAGACCTGCTGGCGGCGCGCGGCGCGAACCGCGTGCTCACCTGTGTGCTGCTGGAAAAGCCCGGCAAGCGCGCGGTCTCGCTGAATGCCGATTTCGTCGGCTTCATCTGCCCCGATTTGTTCGTCGTCGGTTACGGCATGGACGTCGCCCACGCGTTCCGGCAGCTGCCATATGTCGGCGTGATTGAGAAGAGCACCTGAGTAAAATGGCTCGCATTCTGGTCGCCGAAGACGAAGACCCGCTGCGCGCCCTGGTGGCGCGTGCAATCACGGATCTTGGGCATACGGTCGTCACGGCATTCGACGGCGCGGACGCGCTCGACATCCTGACGCGCGAGAGTGGAAGCTTCGATCTGCTGCTGACCGACATCCGCATGCCGCTGATGGATGGCATCGCGCTGGCGCTCGCGACCGCGCGCGACCATCCGCAGATCATCATTCTCTTGATGACCGCCTACGCGGACCAGCGCGAGCGCGCCTCGAACCTCGAGGCGCTGATCCACGATGTCGTGCTCAAGCCGTTCACGCTTGCCGAGTTGAAAACGGCGGTGTCGGAGGCGCTGGCGGCGGGTCCAAAGCGCAAGCCGTAAAGTCGCCGCTCAAAAGTCCTTCAGCAGCCGCTCGATGTAATCCAGCTCGAGTTGCGGCCGCGCCGGATCGGCCAGACGCTTGCGCAGCTCCTCGAGGATGCGGCGCGCGCGCTGCACGTCGATCTCGCCCGGGATTTTCACCGTGACGTCGTCGCCATAATCACGGCCGCGCAGCGGCCGGCCGAGCGGGTCCGTGTTGTTGTCGGCGCGCGCCTGACCCTGCCGGCCTGGGCGGCCTCGCCCCGGTCCTTGCCCCTGGTCCTGACCACCCTGTTGCTGCTGGGCGAAGTTCTGCGCGCCCTTGCGCAGCGCCTCCAGCGCACGTCCCTGCGACCCGACAGCGCCGTCCGCATTGCCCTCGCCGAGCGCACCCTCGGCATCGCGCATGGCGCTCTCGGCTTCGCCGAGACCTTCCTCCGGGCCTTCTCCCTGCCCCTGCTGGCCCTGTCCCTTTTGGCCTTGCTGACCTTGCTGGCCCAACTGGCCGCGCTTGCGCATCTCCTCCAGGAGCTTGTTCAGCTTTTCGCGCAAGGCCTGCTGGTTCTGCCGCAACTCGCCGAGCTGGTTCGGATCGCCCTGCTGATCCTGCTGTCCCTGTTGGCCTTGCTGTCCGCGCTGGCCACGTTGCCCGCGCTGGCCCTGCTGATTGCGCTTCTGGTCCTGCCCCTGCTTGAAGGTCTTGTCGCGCAGGTTCTGCTGCTCGCGGATCATGTCGCCGAGCTCGTTGAGCGCGGACATATCGTCGTCGCCGTCGTCGCCCTGCTGCGGCTGCGCCATCTGCAGGTTTTCGAGCATCTGCTGCAGCTCTTCGAGCAGCTTCTTGGCCGCGTCCTTGGCGCCAGAGCGTGCCAGCTGCTCCATCCGATCGATCATGTTCTTGAGATCTTGCGGCCGCAGCATGCGGGTATTCTGGTCGAGCTGGCGCTGCGCCTGCTGCGGGTTCTTGCGCATCTGCTCGGCGAGCGCCTGCATGAACTTGTCGAGTGCCGCGCGCAACTCCTCGGTGAGCTTCTTGATTTCCTCGTCGGTCGCGCCGCGCTCGAGCGCCTGACGCAAGGCTTCCTGCGCCTGGCGCAGCGCGGCCTCGGCGTCGGACAGCTGGCCATCCTCGATGGTGACTGCCATTCCCCACAGCCGCGCCACCACGTCGCGCAACTGGTCATCGGTCTTGGAGTTCGTCAGCAAGAAGTAGATCGCGCGCAGGCCGAGATACTGCGAGGCCTCCGGCATGAAACGTTCCGGCGCGATCGAGAGCGCATCGAGCGCCGCCATCACATTCGGCTTCGCTTCGGCGTCGAGCGCCAGATTGCGCCGCTGCTCGATCAGCGCGCGGGCCAGCGGCTTGACGAATACGCGCTGCGGCAGGGTGAATTCAGTCGGCTCGCTCGATCCCTCATTGCCAGCCTCGTCGCGCGCCGTCAGCGTCAGCGACACTTCGGCGCCGGCCCAGGGGTGGTCCGAGAGATCCTTGGTGGTCTGCCCGGCGCCGTTGCGGGTGCGTGCTTGCGGCAGCACCAGCGGGAAGTCCGGCGCGCCATAGAGCGGACGCAAGGCGCGACCGTCGGCGGCCTTGTCCTGCTTGAGCGCGAAGAGCGCCTGCGCGCCGATCACGCCGTAGTCGTCCTCCATCTTGTAGGCGAGCTGCAGCGCGCCGCGCGTCTGCGGCTCCGGATCCTTGGTGAGCGCTATCGTCGGCGCGCGATCCGGAATGGCCGCGAACGTGAAGGTCACGTCGTCGTCGAGCACGCCGCGCAGCGTCGCGGTGCCGCGGTCGGTGATGGTGTAGCGGTGCTCCTCGGTGCCGGCGGGCGGCGTCGGAGCGCCCTCGCGGCTTGCCTCGGCAAGGCCTCCCGAGGTGACAATATCGAGCCGGCTTGCACCTGAGGCGCGGATCACCAGCACGCTGCCGGTCGGCACGGTCTGGATCAAGGCGGCCTGATGCGGCTCGCCGGCGCGAATGCCAGGCAGGATGACCGGCGGCTTGGCCGTATAGGCGGGCGGCGTCACCCAGGCATCGACGCGGAAGTTCTTGGCCTGCACCACGCCGGCCCAGTCGAACGCCGCGGTGATGCGGCGAACGCGTTCGCCGGAAGCCGCAAAGAACGTCGCCGCCACCAGCAGCACCACCAGCGCACGCACCGCGATCGGATCGAACATCGGCAGCCGCGGCCGTGGCGTGCCGGCTTTCAGGGCATTCGCCGCACGCACCGCCTGCTCGACATGGGCGCGCCACAGCGCGGCCGACACTTGATCATTCTCGCCGGAGGCCAGTTCGTCAGCGAGCGCGGTCGCCGGCCGGTGCGCGATGCCGCTGCCGCGATCGAGGCGGCGCAATCCATCGAAGGTGCTCGGCAGGCGGAAGCGCAGCAGCGGGACCGCCGCGACCGCGATCAGAACGACGAGGACGAAAAGTGCAATCGCCCGCCCCATCGGCGGGAGAACGAGCCAGAGGCCGGCCCATGAGGCTGCGAGGAACAGTCCGAGCGCGACGGCGAGCGAGGCCAACGCCGGCCACAGCCGCTCCCACGTAATCGTCCACCACGCCCGCCGCAGCGCGCGCGCCAGCAACGTATCGGCGACCTGCTCGTCGTTGCTCTGGCGAGAGTCGGCCTGGGGGTCCGTGGATCGGTCGTTCACCCGCTTCTCCGTTGCCAGCATTAGCCTGATTTGGCCGCGGCAAACAAGCAACGCTCAGAATATAAGCAATTTTCGGGCCGTACTGTTCCTTTTCGGCGACAAGTATTCGCCGTGATGTGGGGCTTTGCCGCGACTGCGCAATGGCGTCAAAGCCAATTGGGCATCCGATCGAGCGCGATCAGCGCATCGACGTCCATGCGTGGCCGCACCAGCGACCATTGGTCGCCGTTCACCAACACTTCGGGAACCAGCGCGCGGGTGTTGTAGGTGCCGGCCTGCACCGCCCCATAGGCGCCGGCCGTCATCACGGCGAGCAGGTCGCCCGGCGCGGGTTCCGCCATCTCGCGATCGAGCGCCAGATAATCGCCGGTCTCGCAAACCGGCCCGACCACATCGGCAAGGATGCGCGGCGCGGTGGCCGCGGACTCGCGGACGGCACGGATATCGTGATGCGCCTCGTACAGCGTCGGGCGAATCAAATCGTTCATCGCGGCATCCGCGATGATGAAGCGCTTGGCTTCGCCGCGCTTCACATAGATCACCCGCGTGACCAGGATACCGGCATTGCCGACGATCATGCGGCCGGGCTCGAAGATCAGCTTGCAATCGAGCCCGCGCGTCGCGCGCTTGACGATCGCCGCATAGGCGTCGGGATCGGGCGGCGGCTCGTTGTCCTCGCGATACGGGATGCCGAGGCCGCCGCCGAGGTCGACATGCTCGATATGATGGCCGTCGCCACGCAGCGTCCGCACGAATTCGGAGAGCAGCGCGAACGCATCGTCGAACGGCTGCAAATCCGTGATCTGGCTGCCGATATGCATGTCGACGCCAGCGACCCGCAGACCTTTGAGGCTGGCGGCATGCGCGTAGACTTCGCGCGCGCGGCTGATCGGAATGCCGAACTTGTTCTCGGACTTGCCGGTCGCGATCTTGGCATGCGTCTTGGCATCGACATCGGGATTGACCCGGATCGACACGCACGCGGTGCGTCCCTTGGAGGCCGCGATGCCCGAGAGCGCATCCAGCTCGGGCTCGGACTCCACATTGATGCAGAGAATGCCGGCATCGACCGCGGCGGCGAGCTCGGCCGCCGTCTTGCCGACGCCGGAAAACATGATCCGCTCGGGCGGAATGCCGGCCGCCAGCGCGCGCTTCAACTCGCCGCCCGATACGACATCGGCGCCCGCGCCGAGCCGCGCGAGTGTCGTGATGACCGCCTGGTTGGAATTCGCCTTCATGGCATAGCAGACGAGCGAGGGCACATCCGCGAACGCTTGCGCGAATACGCCGTAGTGCCGCTGCAGCGTCGCGGTCGAATAGCAATAAAACGGAGTTCCCACGGCCTCGGCGAGCACCGTGAGATCGACCGCCTCGGCGTGCATCACGCCGGCACGATAGGCAAAATGGTGCATGACGGCTGGAGAGCTTAGTCGAGAAGCCAGTCGATGGGCAGCCGGCGTTTCTGGCCGACGGGAGCGAGCGGGCGTCCCTGCGGGTCCATCTGGATGTCCGCCGGCTGCTCCGCCATTGATGACGCGCCCGGCGGCGGATCCAACGGTCCACGCCGCCCGCAGGCCGACAGTGTCAGGCCAAGGACGAGCGCAAGACCACCCAAAATGGCGGCGCGGAGGACAGGACGATCGGAACGGCTCACGAGAACTCTCCTAGCACCGGCCAGACATACAACAGATCGACTGCGGCAAGCGAGAGGCGACGGAGCTCGCCAAACCATAACATCGCGAGTGTTACTTTTTGGCCAGCCTTTTCAACCACTTCTTGGCCTCGCGCTGGACGTTCGCCGGTGCAGTGCCGCCGTGGCTGACCCGGCTGCGGACCGAATTTTCGACCGACAGGACCCGGAACACCGCTTTGGTGATGCGCGGCTCGATTCCCTGCATCGTTGCCAGCGGCAGATCTTCCAGCGCGACACCGGCCTGCTCGGCCGCCGCCACGATGCGGCCGGTGACATGATGCGCCTCGCGGAACGGCATCGTCAGCGTCTGCACCAGCCAGTCGGCCAAGTCCGTCGCGGTGGAGTAACCCGCGCCGGCCGCCGCCTTCATCTTTGCGGGGTTCGGCACCATGTCGGCGACCATGCCGGCCATCGCGGCGATGCAGAGCATCAGCGCCGAGAACGCGTCCATCGCGCCCTCTTTGTCTTCCTGCATGTCCTTCTGGTAAGTCAGCGGCAAGCCCTTCATCACCACCAGAATTCCCTGCAGCGCGCCGAAGATGCGCCCGGTCTTGGCGCGCACCAGTTCGGC